>JAYVMJ010000640.1:0-2369 GCA_043759025.1 Verrucomicrobiota bacterium
GCCACAGGGCGAGCCCGCTGCCAATCGGAGGTCTGACCTTTGGCTTTGGGACCGACATAGTAACTCACTCTTTCCCCCATTCGCGGGCGTGGGTTCATCTGCAAGGCAACTTCTCCCGCCGCCCGGCGGGGCTTGCCGCCACCTGCCACCCATTGCTCGTAAGCGGCGGGATTCTGGCTCAACGACTCGGATTTCGCCAAGTCAGCCACCGGATGTTCACGGTTGGCAATCGATTGGCGAAGGCGTTCAACCTCGACCACGGGCGACGCCGCGGAAGTGCCAAGGAGATACGCAATCAAATGGTCACCGAGTCGTTTAAGGAACGGTTCGATGCCACGCGACCGCAAAGCCGACCCTCGCAACGTAATTTCGCCGTCGGCCGCAAGGGCGTAGTTCTTTGCCTTGTAGCAGAACATCGCATCGTAGGTTCCGTCGTGCTCCAATTCGATGCCCGCCGGGAGGATCGACTGCACCTTTGCCAGCAATTCGCCGGGACGCTGGAAATATTCCTCGGTCGAAAGATAAATGCCGTCCGTGTCCGCCTCGAGGATCACACAGCCGTGTTTCTGAAATTCCACGATGAGCGCCTGCAACAACTCCCGGCCGCGGCGCGTGACTTCCGCCGCCAGTTCTCCATCGCCAAAACGTGCGCCGGAAAATCCGAGGTAACCGTAAAACGAGTTGATCAGGATCTTGAAAGTAATCTGCCGTGCCTGCGCTTCTTCGCGCTCGGCGGCCGTGGGACCGGTCTTGGCGAGCTGTTTGTATTTGAGCCGATATTCGCGCAATTTCCGCAACAATGGAATAAAAACCCCGAGCGAATCGCTCTTCGGGTTGCGGTCCATTTGCAGCAACAGACTCGGATAAAGCGACGCGACATCGAAGTGCAGCACGCGTTTGAAAACGCCTTCCTGAAAACTTCGCGTGAAACCGCCTTCAAACGACGCGATATCCACCGGGGCCGGACAACTCACCCGGGCGTGATAGTATTCCTCCAAAAACAACAGGTCGACTTTGCCCGCACTTCCGCGCAGCGCCGCTTCCTGCAACTGAATCGGGAACGCTCGGGCCTGCTCGAAATACGTCGGCAGCAACACATCCGCGACACCCTTCGTCTCGCGGAGATCGTCAGCGAGGTAAGCGAGGAACTCCGTTCGGTTTTCGCGGAACGACTGTTGGATGTCCGCGCCGTCGATATAGGTTCGTCCTTCGCCGGATTCCGGGGTGATGCCAAAATACACCGCAACATCCTTCAATCCGTACGCGGTCATTTCGCGCGCCGTGACATCGTACAGCTGCACGAGCAAATAGGTATCGATCACCGCGCGCCCGGCCAGATCGCAACGGGTGAAATCGATCCAGCGTTCCGCCACCTTCATCCGGCTGTTGCGAAACTCCGCCGCCTGACCAAACCGGCCCCACGCGCACGGCACCTTGTATCGCCGGCTGCGTTGACGCAGATAATCGAAGTCGAATTTGAAAATATTGTGGCCCTCGATCACATCGGGATCGAGTTCACGCAACAAGGCGTTGAACGCGATCAACAGCTGTTTTTCCCCGGCGTCGCTTTCTTCCCCGAGCGTGAGGAGTTCACGGCGACCGCCGGATTGGAGCCCGATCGCAAGGATCCGGTCACCCGGCTTGCGCGCATCGCTGAAAGCTCCGGCTTCGGTCGATCCCGTTTCAATGTCGAGCTGGCAGCGGCGCAACGCCGTGAAATGAACGTCCGCGAATAACCGCGCCCGCCGTTGAAGGAGCCATTGGCTCTCGTAGGGACGAAGTACGTCGATCGGAATTCCCTCGCGCACGTCTTTAAAAAAGACCCCAAACGCCTCAAGCGTATCGGCGTGCGCCAACCAGTTAAACGCGCTGTCTCCCTTCAAACGTTTGATCTGAATCCCCTCGCGATTCACCTCCGCGCCCAGCCACGCGAACGGCTTGAAATCTTCAACCTGTTCGACTCGCCCGCCATCCGCGGTCGCGTAACAGGTATGCGCCTTGCCCGCACCCGCATCGTCGATCCAAAGTCCACAAAGCGCGGCGCTGTTCACGTTTCCCATTTAATGACTGTGACAAACCCAGCGACCTCCCGGCAACTCACAATAAACGAGTGAAGGCGCATGAACAGGCGCGCCTGTTTCATGCCCGAGAGCCGTTCGCGTTAAAACGGACGGAAATAAACCATGTAAACGGCCGTGAGAATCAGCAGCAGCGAAATCATGCTCAACAGGCCTCGCAGATGCGCCCGGCGATAAACCACGCCCGCGAGACTTGAGAGTCCAAGCCAGCAGACAAACTTCACAATCACCCAGCCCGTCGCGAACGGTATCCCCAACAAATGCAGCATCCCAAAGCCACTGGCCAACACC
>JAYVMJ010000641.1:0-3379 GCA_043759025.1 Verrucomicrobiota bacterium
TGTCGCGACCGGCGTCCCGCCTGTCGTTTTTTCGCGCCGATCCCCCCAGGCGGGAGTCCTATGGCTACGTTTCTCCATTTTTGATTCCACTTGCGGCACCCAAAACTGCGGGCTCATTCTTGGGCTGTCGGCGCTTTCTCCGCCGGCAGATCCAGCCCCGCCCTGCCATGCCGATCCTCACGCCTGAACAAGTGAAATCCAATTACGACGTGATCGTCGTCGGCTCTGGTGCCGCAGGTGGCCAGACCGCGTACACCCTCACGATGGAAGGGGCGAAGGTGTTGATGCTCGAGGCCGGTCGCGATTACGATCCCACGAAGGAAACGCCGATGTTCCAAAACAACTCGCAAGCGCCGTTGCGCGGAATCGCGACGCCGGAAAAGCCGTGGGGGTTTTACGACGCGACGGTGGATGGCGGCTGGACGGTTCCCGGCGAGCCCTTCACCAATGCCTCGTCGAAACAGAACGAGCAATTCACCTGGTGGCGTTCCCGCATGTTGGGCGGTCGCACCAACCATTGGGGACGCATCGCCCTCCGCAACGGTCCCTACGATTTCAAATCGCATCGGCGTGACGGTCACGGGTTCGACTGGCCGATCGGGTACGAGGACGTCGCGCCGTACTACGACAAAGTCGAAATGCTCATCGGCGTGTATGGGGCCAACGACGGCTTGGAGAACACGCCCGATTCGTCGCCGGGGGTGTTGCTGCCGCCGCCCAAGCCGCGCGCCGGCGAAATTCTCGCGCAGCGCCGCGCCAAAACTCTCGGGCTGCCAGTGATTCCCATTCGCCGCGCGGTGCTGAGTGTCCGGCAGGACGCCATCAACGTCCCCCCAAAACTCCACCCCAACAATCCCAAGGCCCAGCGCGTTTTGGCTGAGGCGATGCAATCGCGCGCGGCGTGTTTCTGGGCAACGGAATGCGGACGCGGTTGCTCGATCAAAGCCAACTATCAATCGACCACGGTACACCTGCCGCCCGCACTCGCCACGGGAAATCTCGACCTCGTGACCAATGCGATGGTGCGCGAGGTGACGCTCGACGCGGCCGGCAAGGCGACGGGGATCGTCTATATCGACCGTCTCACCGGCAACGGCCATCGGGTGGCGGCGCGGGTCGTCGTACTTGCCGCGAGTTCGTGCGAAACGGTCCGGCTGTTACTCAATTCAAAATCGCCGCGGTTCCCCCAAGGTCTTGCCAATTCCAGCGGACTCGTTGGAAAATACATCATGGACACCGTCGGAGCCGGCCTCGGCGGTCAGGTTCCACTCCTCGAAAATCTTCCGTTGCACAACGAAGACGGCGCCGGCGGGGCGCACGTTTATGTTCCTTGGTGGCTCTATCAACAGCAGCTGGCCGGAAAACTGGATTTCGCCCGGGGTTATCACATCGAATTCCAGACTGGCCGGGGAATGCCAGGAGTGTCCACCGGCGCGGGTATGGAATGGCTCACCGCCGGGGCCTACGGCAGAAAATTCAAAGAAGATGCCCGACGGTATTTTGGTTCATTCGTTTATTTTGGCGGACGCGGCGAAATGATCCCCAACGAAAACTGTTTCTGCGAACTCGATCCCACCGTAAAGGATAAGTGGGGCCTTCCCGTTCTGCGCTTCCACTGGAAATGGTCGAGCCACGAATTACGCCAGGCCGCGCACCAGCAACGCACCTTCGCCGCGATCATCGAGGCAATGGGCGGGAAAGTGCAGACCCCGCCGGCGGATGATCCCGCGACGATCCTTCGTCCGGGTGGGAACGTAAAGCATGAGGTCGGCGGCGCGCGCATGGGCGACGATGCGAAAAGCTCCGTGACCAATTCCTTCGGCCAAACGTGGGACGTAAAAAATCTTTTTTTGACCGATGGCGCACCGTTCTGCTCCAACGCTGACAAAAATCCCACTCTCACGATCATGGCCCTGGCGTGGCGCGCGAGCGATTACCTGCTCGACGAACTGCGCAAAGGAAATCTTTAACCGCTCCGACGAATCACCGCAATCCGTCCGAATTAATTCTTCCAATGTGCTCAAACATGAATCGTCGCTCTGCCCTAAAAACGCTCACCCTCGCCGGTGTCGGTCTGTCCTTGATCGGGCCGACTTCCGCCTCGGAAACGACCCCTTTGCAATCGACCTTTCCTGCATCGGGCAAATTTCAATTGGGCGTTGCTTCAGTGAGCCTGAAAAAACTGCCGCTCGACCGCGCCATGGCTGCGATTAGCCGCGTGGGCCTGACCGACCTTTCAATCAATCCGGCGCATCTGCCGTGGGAAAATCCGCCACCGGGCTGGATCGGAGCGTTGAAAATAATCAAAGATGCGGGCCTCGCGTTGCGCTGCGCGGGGGTGATTTACGTCAAAAACGACGAAGCCCAGATCCGGAAGGCTTTCGATTACGTGCGAACGTTAGGCGTGCCCGTTTTCACCTGCGGCCCCGAGCGTGCGGCGCTCCCGCTCGTCGAAAAATTTGCCAAGGAATACGACGTTCGGGTCGCCCTTCACAATCATGGTCCCGAGGACAAACTGTGGCCCACGCCCGAGCGCATCTGGGAGGCCATCGAATCCATGGATCCACATCTGGGCCTTTGCCTCGATGTCGGTCACAGTTACCGGGCCGGTTCGGATCCGGTGGAAGCGATTTACCGCTATCGCTCACGATTGTACGACCTTCACCTGAAAGACTCCGACGCAGTGGTCGGAGCCGAGGACGTTCCAATCGAAATGGGACGCGGGCGAATCGATTTGGCCGGTATTCTCACCGCACTGGTGAAAAGCGGCTACGATCAGAATGTGTGGTTTGAATATGAAAAAGATCCCGACGATCCGCTCCCCGGACTCGCGGAATCGGTCGGCTACGTGCGCGGGCTAATGAAGGGGCTGGGACTGGGCTGAAGCTGGGATTCTGGGCGCCGCGCTTGTTTCACAGGGTGCGAATATCCTGAGGGCGCGTTAGGGATAACGCGCCCTACCTTGGACCATGCGTCAGACGCGGCCTCGGAAGCCGCCGCACAGGTAGACGATGAGTACGATCAGGAGAACCAACCCCAGCCCACTTCCACCCACGACTGGACCCCCCAAATAAAATCCACCACCACCGAGTAACAGGAGAATAAGGATAATTAAAAGCAGGTTGTTCATTCCTCATAGACCAATCCCGATCCGACTCGTTCGCCACAATCGCTTCGTCCGGTTCGCCCATTGAAAGTTAGCGTCGCAGTAACAAATATGAAACAAGTGACTATTGCCCGTATCTTTCAAAACTTTTCCCGCGGGGCTGGGTCGAACTATGGATCAATGAAAGAAAAGCCGGCAAAAAAATCATCGGCCGCTGCCCGAAAGAGCGTCAGACGCTGTTCTTTTCCGCCACCATTCCGCCCGAGATCGACG
>JAYVMJ010000642.1:0-11614 GCA_043759025.1 Verrucomicrobiota bacterium
CCGCGGATTGATGGTGATCGCGGGCGAGAGCGCGCTGGTTTTCACGGTTCCCGCCGGGCAACGCCGCCGCTTCCCCCTTGCGCTGGGTTTCTACATGGGAGAAAAAGCCACTACCGGGCTCGACGCCAATTTTGCCTATACGCGCGTTTTTCGCGATCTTGCGGACGTGCTGGGGTACGGTTTAAGCCAGCACGCCCGCTATCTCAAACTTGCGGCGCAACGCGACCGCGAGCTGGCGAAAAGCAAACTGAACGCCGATCAGAAATTTCTCATCGCGCAGGCCGCGCACAGTTATTTCGGCAGCACGCAACTGCTCTGGCACAAAGGCAAACCGCTCTGGGTGGTGAATGAGGGTGAATACCGGATGATCAACACCTTTGATCTTACGGTCGACCACTTGTTCTTCGAGTTGGAATGGCATCCGTGGGCGGTGCGCAACGTGCTGGATCTGTTCGTTAAACGCTATAGTTACAGCGACCAATTCGGACTCTCGTTTGTCCACGATATGGGTGTGAATAATTATTTCACGCCGGCTGGTCGCTCGAGTTACGAATGCGATAATTTGGACGGTTGCTTCAGTCACATGACAATGGAGCAACTGCTCAATTGGGTGCTGTGCGCGGTGACGTACGCCGAACGAACGGGCGATTTGAAATGGTTGCGTGCGCGGAAAAAAATCCTGCTCGCTTGCGCGGAGAGCATTCGTTGCCGGGACAATCCTGATCCGGCGAAACGGGACGGCATTATGAAACACGACTCCGCTCGTTGTGGTCGCGGTGCGGAAATCACCACCTACGACAGCCTCGACGTCAGCCTCGGTCAGGCGCGGAACAATCTGTACCTTGCCGTCAAAACGCTCGGTGCGTGGGTCCTGTTCGAGAACGCCTTTGCCCGCCTCGGCCTGAAAAAACCGCGGGCCGACGCGCGTGCGACGGCGGCTACACTGGCGCAAACCCTCACCACAAAATTCGAAAGCGATAAGGGTTTTTTCCCCGCGGTATTTGAAAAGGAAAACCAGTCCCGCATTCTGCCCGCGGTGGAAGGATTTGTTTATCCGCTCTTCCTTGGTTTCAAGGAAGCGGTTGATCCCGCCGGACGATTCGGGCCCTTGCTCGCGCAATTGCTGCAGCATCTGCAACACTCGTTGCAACCGGGAATCTGTCTCGATGCCACGTCTGGTGGCTGGAAAATGAGCAGCACGAGCACCAATACTTGGTTCAGCAAAATTGCGCTCGCACAGCATGTGATCCGTAAAATGTTTCCCGAAGCCATGACGCCCGCCGCTCGCGCGGCCGACAGTGTCCATGCGCAATGGCAGCGTACTCCCGGCTGCGGCACGGACGCCATGTGCGATCAGATCCGCAGCGACAGCGGCGTTACGTGCGGCAGCCGCTACTATCCGCGCGGCGTCACGGCGTGGCTTTGGCTGCTCGAATAATCAGGCAATCCGTCTTCGCATTTTTTTATACCCCCACCCATGAGCGACAATTCCCAGAAGTTATCCTTTGTTGAAAAGGCCGGATACAGCGCCGGTGACGCTGCTGCGAACTTCGTCTTCATGTCGATGGTTCTGTTCCAGGGCGCATTTTACGCCAATGACTATGGGCTGTCGGCCAGCGCCGCTGCCGCGATGTTGCTCTGGCCGCGACTGTGGGACGCAGCTTTCGATCCACTCATGGGCGTGCTGGCGGATCGCACCAACACCCGGTGGGGAAAATTTCGTCCATGGGTTCTCTGGACCTCTCTGCCCTGGGCCATCGTCATGGTCCTCGCTTACACCACGCCGGATAAAAGTTGGGGGTGGGGCGCCGGCATGATGATCGCGTATGCCGGCATCACGAATACGCTGCTCATGACGCTCTATTCGATGAACAACATGCCGTATTCCGCCCTCGGCGGCGTCATGACGAGCGATCTCGATGAGCGGGCCAAGCTCAATTCCTACCGCTTCGTCTCGGTCAACATCGCCCAGTTCATCGTTGGCGGTCTCACCTTGCCGCTCGTGGCCAAATTTGCCGAAGGTTCCAACCGCCAGCACGGCTGGCAGGTCACGATGAGCATCTGGGCGGTCGTCTGCTTCGTGTTGTTCCTTGTCACCTTTTTCACTACCCAGGAACGCATCCAGCCTGTCGCCGCGGTGCAGTCCTCGCCGAAGCAGGACTTTACCGATTTGCTGAAGAATGGTCCGTGGTACGCCCTCATCGCCTATACCTTGTTCCACTTCGGGATGTTGGTTTACCGCGGTAACGCCCACTTCAACTATTACCATCACTACGCCGATCCTGCCGCGATGTTCGATTTCGTCACGAAGCTCGGTCTTACCACGCCCGAAATTGCCAAGGGCACGGGCTTACTGGATTGGGTGGGTTATATCGTCCATGGCACGCGCGAAACCGCCGCCAGCTCCAATGTTGCCGATGTCTTCAACAGTATTGTCAACATGCTCGGCACGGGTACGACCATCATCTGCATCGTGCTCTCGGCCGGGTTCTCCAAGAAATTTGGCAAGAAGAACGTCGCTCTCGTTTGCTTCTCCCTCGCGGCGGTCAACGCGTTTGCGATGTACCTGCTGCCGCCAACGGCCACGTGGGGCATGGCGCTCCTCGCCGTCACCGGCTCCATTGTTTATGCTCCCACCTGCGCGATTATGTGGGCGATGTATGCAGACGCCGCCGATTACTCCGAGTGGCAGACGGGACGCCGCTTCACCGGCATGGTCTTCGCCACCATCGGTTTTGCGCTCAAATCCGGCCTCGCTTTGGGTGGCGCCGCCTTTCTCTGGGTCATGGTTGGACTTTGGGACTACGACACCAAACTCCAGGATGCCGCCAGCGCAGTCGCAGGCTATCGCACGTCGTCGAGCATCATCGTCGGTCTGTTCTTTGTGGCCATTGTCGTCTGCATCGCTTTCTGCAAACTCAACAAGAGCCTGACGCTGCAGATGGTCGCGGAACTCGACGAACGACGCAAAAAGGCAGCCGCTGCCGTGGCTTGAGTTCGCCGCGTCGCGGGTAAATTCTCCCGCCATGAAATTACTCCGGCTGCTTCCGCTGCTCATCTGCATTTCGACGTCGCAAGCCGCGCCGTCGCAGCCGGCGGCCAACCTGTTCAAGACGCTGCTCGGGAAATCCGGGCAGCAATTGGACGCCAAACTGGACGCGGCATGGCAGTCGTTGTTCAACGGCAACGGCGACTCTGAGCGCGTCTATTATCCTGTCGGGAGCGACATGGCGTACATCGCCGACGTGGGGAGCGCGGACGTGCGCTCCGAGGGCATGTCTTATGGTTTGATGATCGCGGTGCAGCGGGACAAACAGGCCGAATTCAACCGCCTGTGGAAATGGTGCAAAACCTATATGTATCACGCGAGCGGGCCGCGCCGCGGTTATTTTGCTTGGCACTGCAAATTCGACGGCATTCAGATCGATCCGGGTTCCGCGAGTGATGGCGAAGAATGGTTCGCCATGGCGTTATTGTTTGCTTCCCACCGCTGGGGCGATGGCGACGGTATTTTCAATTATGGCGGCGAAGCACAGTTGCTGTTGCGCGAGATGATTCACAAGCGCACGACGGACACCGCCACGGCAATTTTCGACCACAAGGAGCATCAAGTGGTGTTCGCCCCGACCGCTGCCGCGAGCAAGTTCACTGATCCTTCCTATCACCTGCCGGCCTTTTATGAGCTCTGGTCTCAATGGGCGGCGGAGCCGAGAGATCGAATTTTTTGGCAACAGACCACCGCGGCGAGTCGTGACTTTCTCCGCCGCGCGGCGAATCCGAAGACCGGTCTGATGCCGGAGTACGCGAATTTCGATGGATCTCCTCACGGCGGCAGGAGTGAAGGTAGGCAGGATTTCCGATTCGACGCGTGGCGCGCGCTGGCGAACGTCGGCCTCGATCATGCATGGTTTCCGTCGGACGGCTGGGAGGTCGAGCAAAGCAATCGCGTCCTCCGGTTCCTTGCGAGCCAAGGGCCGGCGATTCCCAATCAATTTACCCTCGAAGGGAAAGCACTTTCCAAAGATTCGTCGGTGGGGATGGCCGCGATGGCGGCGGTCGCGGGACTTGCGGCCGATCCCGAAGTCGCACGGCCGCTCGTGCAGCAGCTGTGGGACGCGCCGATTCCGACCGGGCATTGGCGCTACTACGACGGACTTTTGTATTTTCTCGGCCTGATGGAAACAGGTGGACGCTTCAAAATTTATCCCCCTCAAACCCCGTGATGAAACGATTTCTTTTCTGCTGCGGTTTGGTTTTCCTCCGCGGTCCATTCGCGCTTCACGCCGAGGATGGTTATCGGCTGTGGCTGCGCTACGATCCTGTCGCCGATGAGACGCTACGTACGGCGTATGCTTCAGCGCTCGGTCAGATCGTTCTCGCTACCCCCACGGGGGCGGACTCGGCAACGATGAAAGTTGCCCGCGATGAACTCGCCGCAGCCCTCGAAGGACTCCTCGGAATCAAATCAACCATCACGCTATCCGAGGGTCCTGCAACCAATCTGGGCGACGATGGTTATTCGCTCCAGGCGTCCACGCGCGACGGCCATCCGGTGATGATTATTTCCGCGCCACGGGACATTGGCGTGCTTTACGGATCGTTCGCGCTACTTCGTCTCGTGCAAACGGGGGAGTCGCTTGATAAACTCAATTTCACCAGCGTGCCCAAAGTGCGGCGCCGGCTGCTGAATCATTGGGACAATCTCAACGGATTTATCGAACGCGGTTATGCCGGATTCTCGCTCTGGAAGTGGTTTTATCTGCCCGGCTATCTTGACCCCCGGTACACCGACTATGCCCGCGCTTGCGCTTCGATCGGAATCAACGGCGCGGTGCTCACGAACGTCAACGCGAACGCCTTGGTGCTGACGCCACCCTATCTGGTCAAGGTCGCGGCGCTCGCCGACGTGTTTCGCCCGTATGGCGTCCGCGTTTATCTGCCGGCGCGTTTCAGCGCGCCGATTGAGATCGGCGGATTAAAGACCGCTGATCCGCTCGATCCGGCGGTTGCCGCTTGGTGGAAAAAGAAGACGGATGAGATCTATTCGTACATTCCCGATTTCGGTGGGTTTCTGGTGAAGGCAAATTCCGAAGGGCAACCCGGCCCGCAAGACTACAAGCGGACGCACGCGGACGGTGCCAACCTGCTCGCCGATGCGTTGCTGCCCCACGGAGGAATCGTGATGTGGCGGGCATTTGTTTACGCGGCCGACAGTACGGAGGATCGCGTGAAGCAGGCTTACCGTGAATTCATGCCGCTCGACGGTCAATTTCGCGACAACGTTGTCGTGCAGATCAAGAATGGCCCGCTGGATTTCATGCCGCGGGAGCCGTTTCATCCGTTGTTCGGTGGAATGATAAAAACACCGCTCGCGCTCGAATTGCAGATCACGCAGGAATATCTCGGTGGCTCCACGCAACTCGTATTCCTCGCGCCGCTCTACAAAGAAGCACTGAACTCCGAGACCTTCGCGGAGGGGGCGGGCTCGACCGTTGCGCGCGTGATTGATGGTAGTTTGTATAAGCGCTCTTTGTCCGTGATGGCCGGCGTAGCCAATACCGGCAGCGATCGCAACTGGACCGGGCACCCGATGGCGCAGGCGAATTGGTACGCGTTCGGCCGGCTCGCGTGGGACAACTCACTTACCTCGGAAACGATTGCGCGCGAATGGACACGAATGACCTATGGCCACGATCCGATGGTGGTGGATACGATCGACAAGATGCTGCTCGGTTCGCGCGAGATGGCCGTGAATTATTCGATGCCGCTCGGGTTACATCACATCATGGCGGAAGGGCATCATTACGGCCCGGGACCGTGGGAGGTGCTGGCGCGCCCGGATTGGTCCCCGCCGTACTACCATCAAGCGGACGCGGAAGGCCTCGGGGCGAATCGCGGACCCACCGGATCGAAAGCGACGGAAACCTACGCGCCCGAGCTCGCGACGCTCTGGGGCGATCCCGACACGTGCCCGGAGAAATTCCTCCTGTGGTTCAACCATGTCGCGTGGGATCACAAAATGAAATCGGGCCGCACGCTTTGGGAGGAGCTTGCGCTTCACTATCAGGCGGGCGTGAAAGGCGTGCGAACGATGCAGCATGAGTGGGATTCCCTCGCAGGAAAAATCGACGCGGAGCGTTTTGTTCATGTGCAATCACTGCTGAAGCGACAAGAGGCTGACGCGCGCGATTGGCGTGACGCGTGTCTGCTCTATTTCCAGACATTCTCCAAACGCCCATTGCCCGCCGGCGTGGAACCCCCCGCGCACGATCTCGCCTACTATGAAGCGGTCAAACTCCGCTACGTCCCGGGCCATCCGGGTGATTATTGAGAAAACTCCGGAATTTTTTAACCGCTAATCTTCGCTGATCGGCGCTAATACAAACGAGACAGAGTCCATGTGCCCGATTCACCGATCAGGTGAATCACGCAATCTGTCGCGTCAGATTCAGATTCTGAAAAATTAGCGAAGATCAGCGGTTAAACCCTTCCGTTTCTTTCTCCTAAAATGAAATCCTTCCTGCTTTTTATCGCCTTGATTCTCGCCGGTCACGCCGCCGAAATGCCGGTTCGTTTCGATTGGTTTGAGTACACGGGGCGCGACGTGGTTTTCTCCGCTCCGCTGCCAGACGGACATTTCCGCAACCCGATCCTTGCCGGTTTCTATCCGGACCCGAGTATTTGCCGGGCAGGGGACGACTACTATCTCATCAACTCCACGTTCGCCTATTTTCCGGGCATTCCCATTTTCCATAGCCGGGATCTGGTGCGTTGGACGCAGCTCGGTGAGGTGATCAGTCGGCCGAGCCAGCTTAATTATGATGGTCTCGGCGTTTCCCGCGGAGTTTTCGCCCCGGCGATCAGCCATCATGACGGCCTCTTCTACGTGGTCTGCACGATGGTTGACGCCGGTGGTAATTTTATCGTCACCGCCAAGAACCCCGCCGGCCCGTGGTCGGATCCGACTTGGTATGATTTTGAGGGAATCGATCCGTCGCTTTTCTTCGATCGCGACGGGCGAGCGTGGCTGATCAATAACGGCGCGCCTGAGAGGAAGCCACTTTACGAAGGACATCGCGCGATTTGGATTCAGGAGTTCGATGTCGCAACGAAGAAACTGATTGGGCCACGTTCCGTGATTGTGAATGGCGGGACCGACCTGGCTCGGAAGCCCGTCTGGATCGAAGGGCCGCATCTCTATCAAAAAGACGCCTGGTACTACTTGTGTGCCGCCGAGGGCGGGACGGGAGACAATCACTCGCAGGTTATTTTCCGGAGCAAAGCGGTCACCGGTCCGTTCGTGCCATGGGATAAAAATCCGATCCTGACGCAACGCGATCTCGACGGCACCGTACCGCAAGCCGTGACGACGACCGGCCACGCCGACCTCGTGGTTGGCCCCGACGGAAACTGGTGGTCCGTGTTTCTTGGCTGCCGCCCATTCGATGGAAAATTCTATGCGACCGGTCGGGAAACTTTTTTGCTCCCGGTTAAGTGGACCGACGACGGATGGCCGCAAATTCTACCTCCGGGCGAACGCGTGCCCGCTCTGCCCGTCGCTCCGGTCCCGCGTGGAACGACCGCTGATCAGCCCGCCGGCGAAGCTTCGACCACGGTTCCGCTCACCGGCAATTTCACGTGGCGCGATGACTTTCACGCGGCGACGCTTTCTCCGCTGTGGATCATGCTGCGGGCGCCGCACGAGACCTGGTGGCGGCAGGCGGACGGTCACCTCGAATTGACCCCGCGACTCGCGACGCTTTCAGGCAAGGGCCAGCCGTCATTTATCGGCCGGCGCTTGCAGCATTCGCGTTTTGAAGTGACCGCCGCACTCGAAGCTCCGAAAGCAACCGACGCATCGGCGGGACTCGTCGCATTCCAAAGTGAATCGCACCACTACTACTTTGCCATCCGTCACGCGGTGACAGGCCACGAGGTATTTTTGGAACGGCTGAATGGCGGTGCCCCCGCAATTGTGGCTCGCGCTCAAATTCCAGAGATCGCTAACCTCAAGCTGCGACTTGCCGGTGAGGACAAGGTTTTATCTTTCAGCTATAAAGTCGACAGCGGTCCGTGGCAAACGCTGGTCTCTGATGCGGACGCGACGGTCATCACCACTCAAACCGCCGGCGGTTTCGTGGGCGCAATCGTCGGACTACACGCGCGGATCGAAACCAAGTAGGGTCGATCCGAGAGTTTGCGGCCAGGCCCGCCGCGGCTGACTTTCGCGCGCTCGCGACGTTCCGGGTGGGATTTCCGACCCGGTCCGCGGATTACGCCGCGAGGCTGAATTGCTCGTTGGCGAGCGGAGTTTTCAGGTTGGTGGAACCGGTGTTGATTTCCAAATGCACCGTCCGGTTGATCGAGCCGCCGATTTCGCGGTGGCGAAGAGAAAGGCCATGTTTCAAAAGAAACTCAAAGGTGACGGCCGAATTGCGCTCGCCGATTTTGAAGGGATCCTGACCCGCAAGCATCCCGGCACCGCCCGCGACGAAAATGCGCAACCGATGCGGATCGGCTTTAAGGCCGACCAGCGCTTTGAAAAACATCGGCATTCCCGTATTGCCAAACATCGCGGGCTGTCGGGCCGCCTTGTCCGGTGAAATACTGGAATCGGGCAGCATGAAATGGAGAATTCCGCCGACCTTGGTCACGGAATCATACGCGATGACGCCGATGCAGGATCCAAGTGCGTACGTGCTGAGGATTACCTGCGGATTGTTCGAGACCGCCATGTCACCCACGCCGATAATGACGCGTTGCGCGAAGAGGGACGCAAGATTGGGGGCGCTCATGGCTTGCGATCCTCGGGCGCGAGTCGCCCGCAAGCAGCGACGGAGAAATGGACTGTTGAGACGGTGACCACTGCAAAAGGGGAAATGACGATCGGCAAATTCGGCAGACTAGAACGGCGTGGGAACGGTCGAAAAATTAATGCGGCAGTGAATCACAAGTAGACCAGCAACCGTTGCTGGATTGGCGTCACCTGGTTGTGACTGCGGATCTTTGCGATCGTGGCTGAACCGAGCTCCTGGCCTTCGCCGATGAGCAGCAATCCGTGCGGGCTGTAAATGCCGCTGGCGAGCACCATGCCCGGTTCGAGCTCTTCCAGCATGATTTCGCGCACCTGCCGCGGGAGGCGCGCTAGCTGCGTGACCTTGAGGAAAAGTCGAACGGCCTCCGGATCGTAGGCTTGTCCTGATCCGGCGAGAATGGCGTCGAGGGCCGCTTGTTTCGGCAGGCCGGATTCCACGAAGTCGACGGCAACGGCGAGGCAGCGGGCAGTCCATGGAATGTTTTTTCCCGTGAGTCCGTCCGGGTAGCCGCGTCCGTCGAAACGTTCATGGTGCGCGCGGATCGTTTCACCCAACGCCGGCCGGCTATCGACGAAAGTGGCGAGGGTCTGTGAGTAAACAGGGTGATCGCTCAACATCGAGCGTTCGCGCTCGGTCAGGCGTTCGGGGTGGCTGCGGAACGCGCGGAAAAGTTCGCGTGGAATGCCGATCAGGCCGAGATCGCAGAGCAGGGGAGCCGAGCGAAGCACATGGCGCTCCTGGTCGCTGAAATGGTCCGTCTCGGCCATGCGCGAGCAGATTTCGACGAGGGTTTTGGCCTGGCCGCCCAGCACCGGGTCGAAGGTTGTCAGAATGCGGCGGCAGAGTTCCAGCGAGTGTTCGTAGGAAGTGGCGAGCTCGCGATTAACGAGATCGAGCTGCTGGCGTTGCTGTTCGAGATCGTTAACCTTCGCTTCGAGCGCGGTGTTGGCGGTCTTGAGTTCCTCATTGAGCCGCAGGGACTCGGCCTGAAGCGCGGTGTTGTGGACAATGAGTTCGTAGCGATGCGCGGCGTTGCGGACCGTCGCGGTCAACTCCTCACGCAGCCACGGCTTCGCGATGAACCGGAAAATTTCACCCTTGTTGATGGAATCGACGAGCGTCGGCAGCGACAGGACGGCGGTGATGAGAATGCGCGACGTATTTGGCCGGAGGCGTTTGCTCTCGATCAGAAAATCCAGTCCCATCATCTCGGGCATGCGCTGGTCGGAGATGATGACGGCGAACTCGCGTTCCGCCAAAATCGCCAGCGCCTTGATCGGGCTCGAAATGGCGACGACGTGATAGTGTTCGCGTTCGAGCGTTTCCTTGAGCGCGGAGAGGACGAACGGTTCGTCGTCGACAATCAGGATCGCCGGATGCTCGTTGATGAAGGGTGGGAACGTGCTCATGGGAAATGGCTGACGGCCGGGTGGGTCGCTGAAACAGGGGCGAATTGACGGATAATGAAATCTGCGACGTGGCCGAGTGGAATCTGTCGTTGGGCTCCTTTATTTTCCCACGCGGCGCGGGGCATGCCGTAAACGATCGACGTGGCCTCATCTTGGGCGAACGTCGTGGCACCCTTTTCCCGCAGGTGCAGAAGTCCTTCGGCGCCGTCCTTGCCCATCCCGGTAAGAACGCCGGCCACCGCGTGCGGGGCGGCACCGCAATCGTTGGCCGATTTAAAGAGCATGTCGACGGCCGGGCGCTGGTGCCAGATTTGCGGTCCGTTGGCCACGCGCACCCGGTAATGGGTTTGCTGCCATTGCAACAGAAGATGGAAATTTCCCGGTGCGACCAGGGCGACGCCCGGGGTGAGGCGGTCGCCGTCCACGGCTTCGCGCACGTCAATCGCGCTCAGACTGCGCAGGCGGTCGGCAAATGCGCGGGAAAACATCGCCGGAATATGCTGGACGATGGCAATCCCGGGAAGATTTGGGGGCAGGCGGGTAATCACTTCGCGCAAGGCCTCGGTGCCGCCGGTGGAAGCTCCCAACAAAATGACGGCGCGCGGATCAAAGGCTTTCATCGGCGCGGCCGACACGGTGGCATGCCGGGCGAGCTTGACGGGCGGAGGCAGCGCGCGGAGCGAGGTGCTGGCCGCGGATTTGATCTTGGCGATCAGTTCGGGACCGAGGTCGCCAAAGGTATAGGCGCCACCCGGTTTTCCGATGACATCGAAAGCGCCCAGGCGCAGGGCTTCAAGGGCATGCTCGGAACCCCGCTGCGAGAGCGAACTCATGACAATCACCGGGATTGGCCGGCGCTGCATGAGAATTTCGAGAAAGGTCAGCCCGTCCATCCGCGGCATCTCGATGTCGAGAGTGATGACATCGGGATTCAATTCCTTGATTTTGTCCCGCGCCGCATACGGATCGATCGCGGTGCCGACGACTTCGATTTCAGGATCGGCGCTCAAGGCGTCGGCCGCCATCCGCCTGACCACGGCGGAATCGTCGATGATGAGAACGCGAATTTTCCGGGTGAGCATAGGTTCAGGAGGTCGCTACCCGCCGGTAAATGGCCGGGCGCACGGTTTGCAACGAATGTTTGATGCCGGTGAGACTTTCGGAATGGCCGACGAAAAGGTAACCGCCTGGCACGATTTTATTGGTGAGCTTTTGCACCAATTCCTCCTGGGTCGCGCGATCGAAATAGATCATCACGTTGCGGCAGAAAATTACTTGAAACAGGTGGTCAAAGGGCGGATTGCCTTCGAGCAAGTTTAAGCGCTGGAAATTGATTCCGCCGCGGAGTTTGGATTTCACGCGGTAGTTGCCCTCTTGGGGACCGTGCCC
>JAYVMJ010000643.1:0-11095 GCA_043759025.1 Verrucomicrobiota bacterium
AGCAGGCGATCCTTCAGGTGATCGGCCCGCTGTTTGAAGCCAACTTCTCCGCGCACAGCTACGGGTTCCGACCCGGACGCAGTGCGCATCAGGCGGTACCCCTCGAAGGCATTCACTCCGATGGGACTGATAACCCTGCTCGATACCCTCAAGTCCGCCCAAGTTAAACCATCCGTTTAGGAACCGCCGGATGCGTGACCGCATGTCCGGTGGTGTGAGAGCTGGGGAGAGTGATCTCCCCTGGCTACTCGATTCCGAATTTAAAGAGGTCCGCGGCCAAATTTTAGAGCGGATTAAACAGAACTGTAACCGCATTATTGCAGTATTCGAGCGGAGGCGGGTGGCTGCGAGCTGGAGCGTGGGCGACCTCGCCCACGAGAGCACGGCAGCGGGGTTGCTGCCGCTCCATCGGGATTGGGACGCAGGCCGGCTGCGATATTTTTTTAAACGCTCTAGCTCACGACCTCGATCTGTTCGGCGGCGCGTTTCTGGGCTGCGGCCATGAAATACTTTTGCGCGGAAAAGGAACCTTCGCCCTCCTTGCGGACCGGGGGAATGTAGCAAGCGTTGGGCTGAAGCTCGCGGGCGTCCTCGTTGTCCTTCAATTCGGCGGGCAAAATATCCTTTAGAATCCGATCCCGTAAATCGGGCGCGTACACGGGATAAAGCGCCTCGACCCGTCGGAAAAAATTGCGCGTCATCCAATCGGAACTGCCGCAGTAGAGCAGGGGCGTGGCGTCATTTTGAAAGTAGTAGATGCGGGCGTGCTCAAGGTAGCGACCGACGATATTGCGCACCCGGATATTGTCGCTGAGTCCCTTGACGCCGGGAAGGAGGCAACACGTGGCGCGGACGATGAGGTCGATTTGCACCCCGGCTTGTGATGCGGCGTAGAGGTTGTCGATGGTGACCTTGTCCACGAGCTTGTTCATCTTGGCGATGATCCGCGCGGGTTTGCCGGCGGCGGCATTGTTGGCCTCCGTCGCGATGAGTTCCTGGATGCGCGAGTGAAGATTGAATGGCGCCACGAGCAGATGTTTGAATTCTGGTGAACGCGCGAAGCCAGTCAGGGAATTGAAAAGCAACGCGACGTCGGCGGTGATCTCAGGATTGCAGGTGAATAGACTCAAATCGGAATAAAGTCGCGCCGTCTTCGGATTATAATTTCCGGTGCCGAGATGGACATAGTGCCGGAGACCATCCGCTTCCTGGCGGACGATCATGCTGCATTTGCAGTGGGTCTTGTGTCCGACCAAACCGAACACGACGTGCACGCCGGCTTCCTCCAGTTCCTTGGCCCACTTGATATTGTTGGCCTCGTCAAAACGGGCCTTCAACTCGATCAGAGCGGTCACCTGCTTGCCGTTGCGCGACGCCTCGATGAGCGCGCCGATGATCGGGGAGTCGCCGCTCGTGCGATAAAGTGTCTGCTTGATCGCGAGCACGCCCGGATCGCGGGCGCCTTGCTGGACGAAATCAACGACGGGAGTGAAGGATTCGTACGGGTGGTGAAGCAGGATGTCGCGTTCCTGCATCGCGGCAAAAATGCTGGTCGCGACCCGGAGGTTCGGCAGCTCGACCGGGACAAAAACGGGAAATTTTAAATCAGCCCGGTCGACGAGGTCGGACAGGCTCATCATGCGCACGAGATTCAGCGGGCCGCCGAGCTTGAAGACGAACTCGGGTTGCAGTTGCAGATTTTCGCAGAGGAGATTGAAAAGCGAATCGGGAACGTCGTCCTCGATTTCAAGGCGCACGGCCGCGCCCCGCCGGAGATTGCGCAGTTCCTCCTCGATTTTCTTGAGCAGATTTTCGGCCTCCTCGTCGTCGATATAGAGGTCGCTGTTGCGCGTGACGCGAAAAGCGGCGGCATTGGTGATGCGGTAGCCGGGGAAAAGCGAGCCGGCGCAAAGCTTGATGATATCGCTGAGAAAGATGAAGATCTGCGCGCCATTCTTATCCGGATTTACCTGCACGATCCGGGGCAGGATGCGCGGCACCGGGAGAATGGCGGTCAGCATTTCCGGGCTGGGGGTATCGGGATTATCGAGGGAAACGATGACGTTGAGCGTCTTGTTGGCGATTTGAGGGAACGGATGCGATTGATCGATCGCGAGCGGCGTGAGGACCGGATGCACCTGTTTGATGAAGTATTCCTGAACCCAGGCACGTTCCGCAGCGGTGAGTTGCGCCGGCGTTTTGAACGTGATTTTTTCCTTGGCGAGGGCGGGGACCAATTGTTCGTGCCAGCAGCGGTACTGGGCTTTGACCAGATTTTGAATTTCCGAATAGGAACTCTTGAGTTGCTCGCGTGGAGAGCGGCCGTCGATGCTTGGTTCCCCGGTGGAAGAATCCTTTTGTTGCAGTAAACCGGCGATGCGAATCTCAAAAAATTCATCCAGATTCGAACTGACGATGGCGAGAAATTTTGTCCGTTCCAGTAGCGGGTTGGTTTCGCTCTCCGCCTGTTCGAGTACGCGCCGATTGAAGGCGAGCCAGCTCAGCTCGCGGTTGGCATAGACGATCTTGCCGCCGCCCGCGGCAGTCTGCACGATGGACTTGCCGGTTTTGGCGGTTATTTTGGTGGAGCGTTTAACGCGTTGCGGGGAAGAGGTCATGAAAATGAGCGGCAAAATCTATCGCCGGTAAGCAATGATAAGCGATGTGGAAGCGGTGATTTAGCCAAGATAAATTGCCCGGAATCGAAAAGATCGGAACCTGATTGTCGGGTTGAAATCGTGGGCCATAAAAAAGGGGAAAAGGAGGGAATCGAAGCGGTTGTTCGAGCGGTTCGCAAGCCGCGCCCTAACTGGGACGCGGTGAACGATCCGATTTAACGTGGCTGTCACATTGGTAAACCCGCAACCCTTGTGATTCATTGAATGAGCGGCTGCTCGACAACGGGATGGCCTGAGGCGACTGTCCGATGCGCATGTTGAAATCAACGAACCGACTTTCGAAGAAAGCTTATGCCGCGCGAGCGACCCGGCTCCGCGAGCAGTTGGTGCAATTGCAGGTGGAATTGAAAAAAGTACCGTTTAAGGTACTTCTGATCATTGCGGGGCCCGAAGGCGCGGGGCGCGGCTATCTTTTGAACACGCTGGCCGAGTGGCTCGACCCTCGTGGCGTGGAGACGTTTTCCTATCACGTGCCGACGGAGGGCGAACGCGCGCGTCCCCACCAGTGGCGTTTTTGGCAAAGCCTTCCGGGAATTGGCCGGATCGGTCTATATGCGGGGTCATGGTACACCGAAACTTTGCGCGAGGAAGCGAGGGGAAAACTTGCGGCCAGTCACCTTGCGGAAGAGACGACGCGCATCCGTGATTTCGAGAAACTGCTCGCCGACGAGGGGACCCTCATCGTGAAGGTGTGGCTGCAGCTTTCCAAGGACGCGCAAGGGCGTCGTTTGCGCGCGTTGCGCGCGGATCCGGCTACGGCGTGGCGCGTGACCGATGAAGATTGGCATCATCATCGCATTTATGACCGGTTGGCGAAGACGGCGAAACTTATTCGGCAAAGCACGGATCGACCGGGCGCACGTTGGAGTGTGGTTGACGCTGAGGACGAGCGAGCGCGCGATATTGGTGTCGGCCGGTTGCTACTCACGCAGTTTCGCCGGCAGCAGGCGCGGCTGGCTCGGCGAAAACCGGCGGTTGCTCCGCGGATCGTGAAATCAGAGCGAGCGGGTGGCTTGCGTCGTTTGAATGGCTTGGCATTGGACCAGCGGCTTTCCGAAAAGGAATATGATGCGCAGAAGGAGAAATGGCTCGGCCGGCTCAACCGGGCGGTGCGGTCGGCCTTTGCGGCGGGGAGGTCGGTGGTGTTTGCCTTTGAAGGCTGGGACGCGGCGGGCAAGGGCGGTGCCATTCGACGTCTGACGAGCGCGATCGATCCGCGCGATTACCGCGTGATTTCAGTGGCGAAACCCTCCGAGGAAGAGAAGCACGCCCATTATCTCTGGCGTTTCTGGCGCGATATTCCGCAGGACGGACGCATGGTGGTTTTTGATCGTTCCTGGTGTGGCCGGGTGCTCGTGGAACGCTTGGAGGGTTTTTGTCGGGAGGACGAATGGAGGCGCGCGTTCGAAGAGATCAACGATTTCGAGCGCGAGTTGACGGAGCACGGCGTGATCGTGGTGAAATACTGGCTTCATATTTCGCACGCAGAACAACTCCGTCGTTTTCGTGAGCGGGAGGAAACGCCGCACAAGCGCCACAAGATGAACGACGAGGATTGGCGGAATCGGAAGAAGCGGGGAGCCTACGAAATTGCGGTGGGCGACATGCTCGCGCTGACCGATCGGGAGAATTCTCCCTGGCAACTTGTGCCCGCGGACAACAAGCGGTTTGCCCGGCTCGAAGTTCTCCGATCCGCGAGCCGCCAGATCGAGGGGGCACTGGAGAAATAGAGCGTATTCGATTAAATAAACACGTCCGATCCGGACTGGAGCGGCAGCGACCCCGCTGCGGCTTATCATGACCACGGCGGGGTCGCCGTGGCTCGTGCGTTATCACATACATGAACTCAACACGTGAAAGTCGTCGTCCGGTGGAGATATGGCCACCGGGAGCCGAAGGAAGCCTGCGGTGAAATCGGGCGGCATACGTCTAAATCGAAAATGCCCGGGAAACGCGGCGAGCCCGTTCCCGTTGAAACCGGGCGCAAAAAAACCGCGTCCATTTGGACGCGGTTGCAATTGATGACCGGGCGCGAGTGCCGCGGTTCAGGCTTCCACCACGGTCAAATCCGGATCGAAGCTAACGGCGAGGCGATAAACCTGACCGGGGCGCATGATCAACGGATGATCGCGATGGAACATCTGAACGTAGTGAAGTTTTCCGTAATTGGTGCGATAGGTCGGATCGGCGGATACGATTTCGGTTTCCGCCCAGTTGGCTTGGAAATCGTCCTTCAACACCGAGCAGCGATGGCCTAGGGCCCCCAGCGCCGGTGAACTGCCGAGACGATAGCGCGAGTGGGGCGCACCAATCACCAAGGCCATCCGAAATTTATCCAGCTGGATTTGATTCTTAACGGTGTAGGCGAACTCCGCGGAAATTTTGCTACCGGTAAAAGTCCATTGGACTTTTACGCTGCCGATGCCACGAACCAATTCCTCCTTGGTGTTGATCAATTCAGGTTGTTCGTAGCGGAAATAAAAGGAGTTTTTAAGGCCCAAGCCGGTCACGCATTTCTGGCCATAGAAGGCGGGCAGGGTGACGTTTTCGCCGAAGGTAAGTTCGGGCACCATGACCGGAAGGTACATGTTGTTCGGCCAGTCGAGGACGCCGGGGCAATGAGGGAAGGGGAGATTGTCGGCGGTGCAGTCGACGCCCGAACTGACGAGTGGGAGTTGGATGTGGAGGCCGGATTCGGCGTCGCGATAAAGAAAGACGCCCTGCTCCTTGCGATTGCTCTTATCGAAAATGACAAACCGTCCGGTGGTGCGGGGAGCCTCGACCTTGACCGAATCGGGCATGTTAACCGTCTTGGCCAAGCGCGACCACTGGCAGAGGTAGCGGGCGGCGTCGAAATTGGCCATGCGGGTCGTGTGCGACACGTAAGCGGTCCGCTCTTCGTCGCGGATATCGAGGAAGCCGTGTTCCTGATCGAGATAGGTTTGGAAAAAATAATAGAACAGCCGGCGAAGAATATCGAAGTACTTGTTCTTCTGGTCATCCGGAATCCAGCCATCGCGAAGTCCCTGCAGGATGATCGTGATGCAATGCATCTGGCCGTAGGCACCGGCGGAGCGGCCGTAGGCCCAACCCAGTCCATCTGCGCGGACGAGATCGGGCATCATCTTGATGTATTTCTCGGCGTACGTGCGCAGCGTCGGAAGTTTTCGTTCGCGCAGGGCGGAGTTGGCGTGCAACTGGAGGGCGGAGCGCACGAAAACCAGCGTCATCACCCCGTATAGGTTAAAATTGCCGCCAATTCCCTTTTCGGCGTCATCGATGAAACCAGTTGAACTGGTCTGCTCGATGCGTTCAACCATCCGCTCGATCAGGCGAGATGTTTCGTCCTTCTTCGAGAGACCAAAACTATAGCGGCAGACGGCCTTGGCGATGTTGAAGGCCTGCCAGTAATTATCGTAGTCGCTCCGGGTCAGCAGCAGCTTGTCGAGGCGCTGGCGGGTTTCCTCCACGAGGCGTTCCCAGACGGGATTGCGCTCTTTGGAGGGGCCGAAGGTCAAAAGTCCTAGGGAGGCGTAGGCGAGGCCGTTTTCGCCGGCTGGCTCGGTGAAAGCCTGGGCCGTTACGCAACGGGCCGTGAGGTCGATCAGGTCGTAACCTTTGAGCGAGGTCTCGCCGGTGGCGCGGTAATATTCACCGAGCGCGAAGGCGACATGTCCGGGCTCATCGGAACGCGGATTTTCGCCAGTAATGGGAGTGACGGTTCCGTCAGGATTAATCGAATCGAGGTTATGGCTCAGGATTGAGCGAGCCATATCGAGACATTGCTCGGAGAAGCTATTCATTAAACGTTATCTTGTGAAAGGTGAGAGCGGAAAGGTTCAGTTATCCCGTTTTTACAAAGCCGGGGCAAGAGTGAATTTTAGCGGGCGATCAGTTTGATGAACTCGGCGTTCGTCTTGGTCTTGCTGAGTCGGGTAACCATCGTATCGGTGGCTTCCTCGATCTTCTGCTGCACCAGCGCCCGGCGGAAGAAGTGAATGCCTTCCAAGGTCTTCTCGTCGAGCAGCAGTTCCTCCTTGCGAGTGCCGGAGGAGGCGACGTTGACCGCCGGCCAGATGCGCATTTCAGCCGCCTTGCGATCCAAGACGAGCTCCATGTTACCGGTGCCCTTGAATTCCTGGAAAATCACGTCGTCCATGCGGGAGCCGGTTTCAACGAGAATCGAGGCGACAATGGTAAGCGAGCCACCCTCCTCAGTGTTGCGCGCCGAGGCGAACAGCTGGCGCGGGCGTTCGAGCGCCCGGACATCGAGACCGCCGGTGCCGGTGCGGCCGGAGTTCTTCGCGGTGTTGTGCGCGCGGGCGAGCCGCGTGAGCGAATCGATCAGGAGCACGACATCCTTGCCGGCCTCGACGAGGCGTTTGGCGCGCTCGATACAGAGATCGGAGACGCGAAGGTGATTCTCAACCGGATCGTCGTTGGACGATGCCCATACTTCGGCGGCTACGCTGCGCTTGAAATCCGTGACCTCTTCGGGACGTTCGTCCACGAGGAGAATCATGATGTGGCACTCGGGGTGATTCTCGATTACGCCGAGCGCGATGTCGCGCAGGAAAGTGGTTTTCCCGGTGCGGGGGGGGGCAACGATCAGGCCGCGGGTGCCTTTCCCGATGGGACAAAGCAGATCGATCACGCGAGTCGTCATGCGCTCGTCTTTTAGTTCGAGCTTCAGCTGCTCGTTGGGCGTGATCGTGGTCAGATTGGCGAAATCCAGCGCCCGGCGACGCTCTTCGATATCCAAGCCATCGACTTTCTCGATGAAACGGATTTTGGGATTGGGAAAACGCGGGTCCGGCGTGGCAGAAGCGGTGATTAGGCTGCCTTGCTGGAGGTGAAACCGGCGAATGAGTTCGCGCGGGACGAAAGGGTCGGTGGGCCGGCGTTTGCCGTGGCGCGCGAGATCGAGCAACTGGCCATTACGGCTGCTGTCGATGTCGAGAATGCCTTCGACGCGAATGGTATTTTCCGGCAAGGCCGGGGCAGGAGTGGGAGCCTGCGGCGTCACTGGGACGGCGGGCGAATTATCATTATCCATACAAAACAAGTTTTCGAGCTACCTAAGCTTGACCGTGAAATCCGTCGGGGGCATTTCTAGAGCGATTTTCAAGCTTCAACCCTTATAGAGAAGAAACTCAATGACGGACCAAACGATAACCTCAGTGTCTCGGGAAAGTCGAATTTTCAAACCTTCAGCCGAGTTCAAGAACCAAGCAAACCTTGGTAGCTTCGCCAATTACCGTAGGCTCTACTCGGAGTCTGTCAACGCTCCAGACAAGTTTTGGGAGCGTCAGGCGAAAAAATTTCTCAGCTGGCGAAAACCATTCAATAATGTCCTGAAGTGGAAGGCTCCTCACGCCAAGTGGTTCTCGGGTGGCCAGTTAAATGTCGCGGAGAATTGTGTGGATCGCCATCTCGCCACCGACCGGGCAAATAAAGCCGCGATTATCTTCGAGGGAGAGCCGGGCGATACGCGGACGATTACCTATCGCCAACTCCATCGCGAGGTCTGCCAGATGGCGAATGTTCTGGAGTCGTTGGGACTGAAAAAAGGGGACCGGGTGGCCATTTATATGCCGATGATTCCCGAAGCGGCGGTCGCCATGCTGGCGTGTGCGCGGCTGGGTGCGATCCATACCGTCATTTTCGGCGGATTTAGCTCCGAGGCGATCAAGGACCGCGTGAATGACTGCCAGGCGAAGTTGATTATTACCGCTGACGGTGGCTGGCGGCGCGGGAAGGTCATCGAGCTCAAGAGCAATGTTGACCGTGCGCTCTCCGGCACCCCGACGGTGCAAAACGTGATCGTATTCCGACGCACCAATTCGCCGGTGACGATGACGGTCGGGCGCGATCTCTGGTGGCACGACTTGGTGGCCAAGGCTGAGGTCACTCATAAAGCCAAGGCGTTTGAGAGCGAAACGCCGTTGTTCATTCTCTATACATCCGGTTCCACTGGTAAACCAAAAGGTGTTCTCCACACTTCCGCAGGTTATCTTTTGGGCACGGCAATTACTTCTCACTACGTATTCGATTTGAAGGAATCTGATGTTTACTGGTGCACTGCGGACATCGGATGGATTACCGGTCACAGCTATGTCGTCTACGGACCGTTGAGCAATGGGGCGACCGTGCTTATGTACGAAGGTGCCCCGAATCAGCCGGAGCCGGATCGATTCTGGCAAATCATCGATAAGCACAGCGTCACTATTTTCTACACCGCGCCGACGGCGATTCGCGCGTTTATGCGGTGGGGCGACGATTATGTGAAGAAGCACAGTCTGGCGTCGTTGCGTCTGCTGGGTTCCGTCGGCGAGCCGATTAATCCCGAGGCGTGGATGTGGTATCACACCTGGATCGGCAAGAAACGCTGCCCGATTGTGGACACTTGGTGGCAGACGGAGACGGGTGCGATCATGGTGACGCCTATTCCCGGAGTCACCCCGACCAAACCCGGATCGTGCACGCTGCCCTTTTTCGGGGTCGTGGCGAAGGTGCTCGATGAAAACGGCAATGAAGTGCCGAGGAATGCGGGTGGAAAACTTTTCCTGACGCAGCCATGGCCCTCGATGCTGCGGACGCTGTGGAACGATGACGACCGTTTCAAAAAACAATATTGGAGCGAGATCCCGGGCCTTTATTTCTGCGGCGACGGCGCGCGCAAGGACAAGGACGGTTATCTCTGGGTCGTGGGTCGCATCGACGACGTCCTCAATGTTTCCGGGCACCGCATCGGGACCGCTGAAATCGAGAGCGCGCTCGTGTCTCACCCGGCGGTCGCCGAAGCTGCCGCCGTGGGTCGCCCCGATGAACTCAAGGGCCAGTCGCTGGTCGTTTTCGTTACGCTCAAGGGTACGCATACCGCGAGCGAAGAACTCAAGGAGGCGCTTCGGACGCACGTCGGAAAAGAAATTGGTTCGCTCGCGAAGCCCGATCAGGTGCGTTTTGCGGCCGGGCTCCCCAAAACCCGTTCCGGAAAAATCATGCGCCGGCTGCTCAAGGAGCTTGCGGCGACGGGTGAAATCAAGGGTGACACCACGACATTGGAAGACTTCGGCGTCATTGCAGCCTTGAAAAACAACGAAGAGTAATCCACTTCTCAGGTTATAGCAGGGGGCCAACTGCAATCGTTGGTCCCCCCATGCTTTTATCGTTCGATTCCTGTCTTCAGCTTTGCCGTCGCTGGATTGCGCTGGGCATTCGTCTCTGCGCGAATGGCGCCGCAAGTGGTTCGCACCGACAGCGGTGTGGTCGCTTGCGATCACGGCGTCGTCATCGTGGATTCACGCTGCTCGAATTGTTAGTCGTTATTGGGATCGTCGCGTCGCTTGGTGCGATCATAATCGGATTTGGACGCCGCGCCGTTGAAGCGGGTCATATTGCCCGGGCGCAAACCGAACTTGCGGCGCTATCGACCGCTTTGGAGGAATATCGACGCGCCTGCGGCGACTATCCGCGGACGGCCGACGCCGCGCAGTTCCTGCAATCGCTCATCGGTCGGCGTGGCTCGACCGGCGAGGCGATCTCAATTCACGGATTCACCGAAACCGGAAAATTCTCGGTGGAAAACGCGGCTGACCCTCTCGTCGATTCCGCCGCGGTCTTGGTCGACCCATGGGGCCGGCGTTACGTGTACACCTACCAAACCCAGTCGCCGTGGAACAATGCGAGTTACGTTCTCTACTCGATCGGTCCCGACGGTCGCGATATTGCCGCGTTGCTGAACGGAGGTTTCGTCAACCCTGCTCCCGTGGAAAACGCCGATAACCTATGCGCGAATCAACCCCGATGAAACCATCACGTCGTAATTTGCCTTGGCCGTCGCGAACCCCCAAACGTCATTTGCGCACTCGGGCGTTTACGTTGATGGAATTGCTCACCGTCATCGCGATTATCAGCGTGCTGGCGTCGTTGCTTTTTCCTGCGTTCCGTTCGGCCCGGCAGGCCGCGAACAAAACCAGGACACGCGTGCAATTCAATCAGTGGGCGGGGGCGATCGAAGGATTTCGCAGCGAGTACGGTTATTATCCGGCATTTCATAGTTCGAACCTCGTGAACCCTACGGGACAGAACCCCGACTCATCTACGCTGCATCTTTTCCACGACGTCCTCGCGGCGCGTCGTCGGGATGGCTCGATCTTGCCGGTGTACGCGACGACGACAAACGGACAATTTCCCGAGGTGCAAAACCGCCGGTTGGTTTCGTTTCATTCATTTGGGGGCGCGGATTTCACGACGGATAATCTCCTGCGCGATGCCTGTGATAATACCACAATTGCCGTGTTGGTTGACCGGGATCTCGACGGCGTGATCAAGGCGGGCAGTGATTTCACCACGCTACCGCCGGTGAACGGCCTGACGCCCACGAGCGCGGATTTTCCCAACGCGGGAATCCGCGC
>JAYVMJ010000644.1:0-14269 GCA_043759025.1 Verrucomicrobiota bacterium
CCGGCATCCGCAACCTCGCCCGCGAGCGAGCGAAGAAAGCCTCGCTGCACAACCGCAAGCTCCGGGACTGCCGCCTGCACCTCGGCGACCGCAACCCGCGCGCGGAGGAAAGCACGCTTTTCATCGTCGAAGGCGATTCCGCCGCCGGCTCTTTGACGGCCACGCGCGACGTCCAGACCCAGGCCGTGTTTGCGCTCAAGGGAAAGCCTCTCAACACCTTCGGGCTGTCCAAAAAAGTGATCTACGAAAACGAGGAATTCCACCTCCTGCAGTCGGCGCTGAATATTGAAGACGGTTTGGACGGGCTGCGTTACAACAAGATCGTGATTGCGACCGACGCCGACGTCGACGGCATGCATATCCGCCTGCTGTTGCTTTCGTTTTTCCTGCAATTTTTCCCGGACGTCATCCGCAACAATCACCTTTTCATTTTGGACACGCCGCTCTTCCGCGTGCGCAACAAGAGGAAGACGATGTATTGTTATTCCGAGCAGGAAAAAAATGCGGCGATTGCCGAACTCGGCGCGAGCCACGAGATCACCCGCTTCAAAGGGCTGGGCGAAATTTCCGCAGGGGAATTCAAAGACTTTATCGGCGAAAAGATCCGGCTGGACCCGGTAAATCTCAATCACTTGGGCAGCAGCGATGAACTGCTGTCGTTCTACATGGGCAAGAACACGCCGGACCGGCAGGACTTTATCATCGCCAACCTGAAGATCGAAAAAGATTTGATCGAGGTGTGAGGGAGGAAACGGATTCGATCGTAGGTTGCGCGCTCGTCGCGCAACTGCGGTAGGCGGGGTGCCCCCACCCCGGCAGCGTGGTGCGACGAGCACACCACCTGCCGCCCAACTTTGCCCAATCGCCCGGAATTAAACGCGGAGGTCGCCGACGCGGTTGCTCAGGTTCAGACAGCCTGATCCCGAGGAATGAGGGTGAGCGCAACTTCACCGCGAATCGGAAAAAATACATTTAACGCGGAGGGCGCGGAGCTTGACGTGATGGGGAAGTGGCACGGGTCTCAGGCTTCACCGCGCCTGCATCTGCGGTGGTGGAACCCGACCTCCGGGCGGGTTTTGCAACGTCAGCCGGTACCCAGCGCGCCCGGAGGTCGCGCTCCACCTTGATACAGTTCATTTGGTTTGTGCCGTGACAGGCTCAGCTCGTTTCCTCGTTCCGAGTCACGCCGCAGGCGGGGATCAGGATGTCTGAGGCTATTCCAATCCACTTGATAACCACAGATGACACCGATACGAGCCGGACAGAAGGCAACGCGGACCCGCCTTCGCGCAGGGCTTCGGCGCGGCGAGGACGATTTGTCGGAGGGGGCTTGGAGTATTTCATCCTGCATTTATCCGTGTAATCTGTGGTTAAGAATTCTGCGGTTCGAATCAGGGAATTGCCTTCGACTGGCTCAGGGCCCAGAGCGAAGTCGTGGGGCGACGGCCCTGCGCGCCGGAGCAGAGCTAATTAGCGAAGGCATGGGTCGCACGAGTTTCCGACTCGTGCTCGCCTGCCCCGCGGGTCGGAGACCCGCGCTACTTTCGTGTATTGGACCCATCGCCCATAAAAAAGGCCGGCACGTGCCGGCCTCGTTCGTGATTGGAAATAACCGAGTGATTAATTTCTAATCACCCACTCAATCGGTTGGATTCCGAGCGAAAGCTGTGAATTCACCCTGTTATTGCTGCCCAGGGTCAGGATTTGGCACTCGCCCGTCAGCACGTTCTGACAGAGGAGATCGGATTTGCCGTTGCCGTCAAAATCGCCGGTGCCGCAGACCTGCCACTCGGGGGAAAGCTTCGTCGAACCGGTTTTCCAAGTAACCTTCGTGCCGGTCATGAACCAGAGATTGATCTGGCCAGTCGCGCTGTTTTGCAAAACGAGGTCCGACTTGCCGTTCACATCGAAATCACCCGCGCCACAGACCTGCCAGTTGGTCGCGAGCGTGCCGATCGAAACGACGGATGTCGGTTGCGTGCCAGACATCAACCAGATCGAGACTTTCCCAGTCGCCGTATCTTGGACGACCAAGTCGGGACGATTGTCCCCGTTGAAGTCACCAGCGCCGCAAACCCGGGAGTTCAATGGCTGGAGGCCGAGCGAAACCTTGCTTGAAATGCTCAATCCGGACATCAGCCAAATGCTCCATTCACCGGTCGAGGTATTCTGGCAGAGAATATCCGGCGAGCCATCAGCATTGAAATCCGCCACGGCCCCGATCTTCCAGTTGGAATCAAAACTGCCGAGGGAAACCGCGTCGTCCATGGTGGTGCCGTTCATGAACCAAACATTGAATTCGCCCGTCAGCACGTTCTGCCAAACGATGTCGGTTTTATTGTCGGCGTTAAAATCAACCAATGGCAGCGCGGCCGCCGCGGTGGTGATCGTCAATACCGCGCCACTGCTTGTGACCGAACCCTGAGAATTTGTCACCAACACCGAATAAGTCCCCGCGCTGCTCGAAGACAGATTGAAAATGACGTATGAAGCATTCGAGGCTCCCATGATCGCCGTTCCGTTCTTTCGCCATTGATAGGTCGGCGACGGCGTACCGGTCGCCACGACAATAAATGTCACCGTGCCACCCATTTTTACCGCCTGGCTGGCCGGCTGAGAAGTGATGACCGGACCACTGGTCGCGGTATTCACCGTCAGGACCGCGCCGGAACTGGTGGCGCTGCCCGCAGAATTGCTGGCCACGACCGAATACGTGCCGGCGTCGGCAGAGGTTGCGCTTCCAATCGTATAAGAGACACCCGTGGCTCCGGAAATCGCCACACCGTTTTTCATCCACTGATAACTTGGCGCAGGCGTACCGCTCGCACTTGCGATTAATGTAACCGAGGCGCCCATGCTCACCGTCTGATTGCCCGGTTGCGCGGTGATCACCGGCGCGACGGTGAGCGGATTGACGGTTAAGGTCGCGACATTGCTCGTGATGGCACCCGCGCTATTCGTCGCGACCACGGTAAAGTTGCCAGCATAGGACACTTGAACATTGGACAGGCTGAGCGTTGTGCTCGTCGCGCCCGAAATTGCCGCACCGTTGAACTTCCATTGGTAAGTAGGGGTCGGTGTACCGCTGGCAGATGCCGTAAAGCTCACCCTGGTTCCAACAGTTGCCGTTTGACTCGTGGGCTGGATCGCGATCGCAGGCGCAATGTTCACGAGGTTAACCGTCAAGCTCGCCGCGCTGCTCGTAACCGAGCCGGCCGGGTTTGTCGCCGCGACGGTATAACTACCCGCGTCGGCGGTTGTGGTGAGGGAGATCGAATAGGAAGCGGAAGTCGCCCCGGAAATGTTCACATTGTTCTTACTCCATTGATAAGTCGGTGACGGCGTCCCGCTCGCTGCGGCGGAGAATGTCACGCTTGATCCGGCAGTCACTGCCTGACTGACGGGCTGCGTCGTGAAGACCGGAAGCGAAACGATCGTGAAGGCGACCGTATCCGATGCGGCCGACCCTGCGGTGTTGCTGACCGTGGCATAGTAGGCGCCCGCGTCGGAAGCCTTCGCGGTACCCGAATAAACTGAACCGGTCACTCCGCTCATCGCCACACCATCGTGGTACCATTGATACGAGAAGGGAGAGGAACCGTCAGCAGTGACTGAAAGGGAATAGGTCTGGCCGACCGCAATGTTGGCGGCGGCGGCGTGAACCGACTGGCAGATGAACTGAAAAAATCCGAGGACTAAAAGAACAACGGAAAGAATACGTGAGGACCGATTGAGCATGTGATGTGGTTGTTTGAGAGATCACAGCACTTCTCGGCACTAACCCAACGGGCTCCGGCAAGCTTACAGGTCTTTGACGAAGGAATTGTTTTCCCGGGCGCGAAAATAAATTCCGCACGAATTTCCATTGAAATTCATAAATGATACATGAAATCCAAAAAATATTTTCGCCCACATCGGAAATTATGATCACAGGTTTTTTTATTAATGCGGAAAATTTTCCGGGAAACACCGTCGCGAGGAGAACTCAGGAACCCCACGCCCGGCCAGGGTGTGACCGTAAATCGGTGTCAAAAATCCAGCGGCCACCGCACTAAAAAGAATAACCGGGCATGAGGCCCGGTCGTTCACCAATTTTGGGATGAGCGCGAAAACAGCGCGCATCCGAGAAACCCCGTCAATTGCCGGCGACCCAGGAGGGGGACTGGGTTGGGAGCGAAACGACGCCATTGAATTGCGTCCCGGTCATTTTCCACAGCATGCACTGACCCGTGATGAGACTTTGCCAGACCAGATCCGAATTTCCATTGCCATCGAAGTCTCCGCCGGAACTGACCTGCCAATCCGTGGATATCGTCCCAAGCGACACTTTGCTGCTCACGGTGGTCCCGGACATCAGCCAAATCGACCGTTCACCGGTCAGGATGTTTTGCCACACGATATCCGATTTCCCGTCGCCATTGAAATCACCGGCGCCGCAGATTTCCCAGTCCGTGCTGACCGTGCCCAGCGAGACCTTGCTGCTCACACTGGTGCCGGCCATGAGCCAGATCGAACGGGCACCGGTGCTGCGGTTCTGGAAGAGAATATCGGGGCGACCGTCCTTGTTAAAATCACCGACACCGCAGATCTCCCACGCGGTATCGAGAGTGCCCAGCGAAACCTTGCTGCTGACCGTCGTGCCCGACATCAGCCAGACGCTGCGCTCGCCGGTGGATGTGTTTTGCCAGAGCAGATCGGCGTTGCCGTCACCGTTGAAATCCCCTGCCCCGCCAAGTTCCCAGCCGGTCGAATAGATTCCAACCGTCACTTTGCTGGTAACTTTCGCTCCGGACATCAGCCAGATTGCGCACTCACCCGTGGAAACATTGGTCCACACCAAGTCGTCGTTGCCGTCACCGTTGAAATCAACCTTGGTCCCGCTCGTGGCCACCGCGACAGTCACGGCAAGCACGGCATTGCTGCTCGTTTTCGTTCCCGCGGAGTTCGTCGCCACCACGGTATAGGTTCCCGCACTGGTACTCGTCACACTGCTGATGGTATAGGACGTACTCGTTGCACCACTGAGGTTGGTTCCGTTCTTGCGCCACTGGTATGTCGGCGTCGGCGATCCGCTCGCGGTGGCTGTAAACGTCACGGAACTACCCCCAGTTGCCGTTTTGCCCACCGGCTGAGTCGTAAAGGTCGGCGCGCTGGTCGCGGCTGCTGCTGTCGTCACGGTTAAAACGGCATTATTGCTCGTTTTCGTTCCGGCGGAGTTCGTCGCTACCACCGTATAGGTTCCCGCACTGCTGCTGGTCACGCTGCGGATCGCATACGAGGAACCGGTTGCACCGCTGATATTAGTTCCGTTCTTTCGCCACTGATAGGTCGGCGTCGGCGATCCGCTCGCCGCAGCCGTGAACGTTACGGCACTGCCCGAAGTCACCGTCTTGCTGGCGGGCTGCGTGGTAAAGGCCGGGGCGCTCGCAGCAGTCGTCACCGTCAATACCGCTCCATTGCTGGTGGCGGAACCCAGAAGATTCGTTGCTACCACGGTGTATGTCCCGGCGTTGGCACTCGTGATGTTGGAAAGCGTATAGGAACTTTGGGTCGCGCCCGAAATGTTGGCTCCGTCCTTCCGCCATTGGTAAGTGGGAGTCGGAACACCGCCGGCGGCGGCCGTGAACGTCACGGAACCACCCGCGGTGGCCGTCGCACTCCTGGGCTGGGTCGTGAACGTGATCAGCGAAACCACCACCAAGGTCGCCTGATCAGACGTCGTGGAACCCCTGGAATTCGACACCTTCGCCGTATAGACCCCGGCGTTCACCGTCTGCATGCTGCTGATCGTGTAGGTGGAGCTGGTCGCTCCGCCGATCGCAGAGCCGTCTTTATACCACTGATAGGAAAAGGGCGAAGAGCCGCTGGCCGAGACTGAAAGTGCGACCGTCTGGCCAACCGAAATCGAAGTGCTCGCACGGGCCAATCCACTAAACAAAAACAAGCAGATGAAAGAGACGCAAAAGCGGGCGATGATTCGGTTTTTTTGAAGAAGCATGTCGAAGAATTTTTTCAAGTTGTGCGCCCTGACACGCCGTGCGAGTCACCGCTCCAAAAAAACTTTTCCTTACACTTATTTCACAGATCGCGATTGCCCTTGTGAAAAATATTTCATCGATAATGCGATCCCATGAGAAAAATTTTCGGGATCGTTTCATGGATCGGCACACGTTTGATCGCCTGGCTCCGCCTCCACTTCACCAAAGTCGGACGCATGACGCGCTGCCCGGATCGAAAGTTCCCGCGCCGCACCTAAAATCTTCCCCGCGCTGCATGAGAGTGCCGCTTGACGCTGACTCCGCCCCGCTCCTAGCTTCCCTTCACCACATCCCAGATGGCAAAACGCAAGAAGCCCAACCAAGACCAGCCCGAACTTCCCCTCGACGCCGCCGCCCAAGAAGCGAAAGCTGAACCCACGCCCGCCGCCAAAGCGCCCGAGGACGCAACGCCCGCCGCCGGCCTTGAGGTCGCCGCTCCCCGCACGAAGGGAGTCAAGGTTCAGGACGACACCGCTCCCCTTGCCCGGAGTTATCGCAACTGGTTTTTGGAATATGCGAGCTACGTGATCCTTGATCGCGCTGTTCCCCACATCGACGACGGCCTGAAGCCCGTCCAGCGTCGGATTCTTCATACGCTCTGGGAAATGGACGATGGCCGTTTCCACAAGGTCGCAAACGTCGTCGGTGCCACCATGCGTTTCCATCCCCACGGCGATGCTTCGATCGGGGCCGCGCTGGTCGCGATTGGCCAACGCGCATTCCTGATCGAGCCGCAGGGGAACTACGGAAATATGCTCACGGGCGATGAGGCGGCGGCTCCCCGTTACATTGAAGCGCGCCTGACTCCTTTTGCAAAGGATGTCCTCTTCAATCCCAAGACGACCCCCTGGCAACTAAGCTATGACGGTCGCGCAAAGGAGCCGGTCACTCTGCCCGCGAAGTTCCCGATCGTCCTCCTGGAAGGCGCCGAAGGCATCGCAGTCGGCCTCGCCACCAAAATTCTTCCCCACAATTTCAACGATCTCTGCCGCGCTGCGATCAATCATCTTCAGGGCAAAACATTCCGGATCTATCCGGATTTTGCGACGGGTGGCATCGCCGACTTCTCGGAGTACAACGACGGGGAGCGCGGTGGTAAGGTCAAAATTCGCGCGAAGATCGAAGTTCGGAGCAAATACCTGCTCGCGATTACCGAATTACCGTTCGGTTCCACGACCGAATCGCTGATCGAGTCGATTCTGGCCGCCAACGCCAAGGGCAAGATCAAGATCAAGCACGTCGACGACAACACCGCCGATGCCGTCGAAATTCTCGTTCACCTGCCCCAAGGCAGCGAACCCGAGAAAATTATTCAGCAGCTCTACGTCTTTACCAACTGCCAGGTTCAGCTCTCCCCCGCCGCTTGCGTCATCGAAGCCGATAAACCGCAATTTCTTGGCGTTAGGGAAATTCTCAAACGCAGCGCCGAAAAAACCAAGGCGCTCCTCAAGCAGGAACTTGAAATCAGACTCGCCGAGCTTGAGCAGCAATGGCACTGGGATTCGCTCGAACGGATTTTCATCGAGGAACGCATCTATCGCCGAATCGAAAAATCGAAGACTTGGGAGGAAGTCCTCGGCGAAATCCGCGAGGGCCTGAAGCCATTCCTTAAGCAACTTCGCCGCGAGGTGACTGAGGATGACATCACCCGCCTGACTGAAATCCGCATCAAACGCATTTCCGCCTACAATCGTTTCCAAGCCGACGAAGCGATGAAGAAAATCGAGGAAGGCATGAAGGAGACCAAATCGAACTTGAAGAGCCTGACGGCGTACGCCGTGGCCTGGTTCGAAATGCTCCAGGAAAAATATGGCAAGGGACTGAAGCGTCGGACCATCTACGACGAAATCGAGCAAATCAACGCCGCCGAAGTCGTATCCGTCAACCAACGCCTCTATGTTAACCGCGAGGATGGTTTTATCGGCCTCAACTGGCGCCAGCACGAATTCGTCACCGAGTGCACCATTCTTGACAGCGTACTCACCATCATGGGCGACGCCTCGCTCAAAGTGACGAAAGTCGCGGACAAAACTTTCATGGGGCGCGACATCAAGCACGTCGCCATCTGGCCCCAGGAAGGCGATGCGAAGTTCTACACCCTGATTTATCGCGATGGGCCCGAGGGGAAAACGTACGCGAAGAAATTCCAGATCGGCGGCCTCTCTCGCGACAAACTTTATCCGCTCGCCAAAACCGAAGGGTCGACGCTCGTTTGGCTGGATGTCGTCGAAAAGGAAAAGGACATGCCCAAATCCATCCATATCTCCCTTGACGGCCGCTCCGGCGCCCGGGTGAGGGAACTGGATTTCGATCTTACCCCCGTCCCCGTTTCGACCCGGACCTCGAAGGGTCTTATCCTAACCAAATGGGCGGTGAAGGAAGTAAACAAGAACGATCTGGACCTCAAATAAGCCGCCTTGGCGTTTGTTGGGTCCCGGCCCACCGGTTGAAACCCGCGTTGAGTTTTCCGGCGCTTCCGACTCACTTGTGAATATGTTCACACGTGCTCTCCGCATGGTGACGGCTATTACCGTTGCCGCGTTTTTATCCAGCAGCTTCGTCACCGGTGCCGAGCCGACCAATCTTTCACTCTGCAAACAGGAGTTGGGCGCGTACGTAAAACGCGGGGAATACGCCCAACAGATCGCCGAGGTTGCGCTCGCGGCGAACAAATACCTGCTGGAGCGCCTTGCCCAGGGCGCAAAGCCGGGCGAGAGACTGGCAATCGTTTTCGATATCGACGAAACGATGGTCAGCAGCCTCAGCCAAATTGTAGCCAACGACTATGGCTATGTGCCAAAAGTATGGGATCGTTGGGTGGCGGAAGGGAAAGCCCCCGCGATTCTTCCGGTTCAAGCCATCTACAATACAGCGTTAAGCGAAAAAATCGCTATCTTCATCATCACTGGCCGCAAGGAGAGCGACCGGCCAGGAACCGAACGAAACCTTCGCCAAGTTGGTTATGAAAAATGGACAAGAATAATCTACCGCACGGCCGAACCGGATCCGTCCCTCAACAATGCGGGGTTTAAAACCGAGGTACGGCACAAGATAACGGAAGAAGGCTACACCATCATCGCCAACATCGGAGACCAAGCCAGCGATCTCGCCAACGGATACGCCGAGCGAACATTCAAGCTGCCAAATCCATTCTACTTGGCCAAATAATTTCCGGCATCGAACAGCGGAGCGGATTCGATGGATTGCTGGCGGGATTCGAGAAAATCCCCGCTTAAAGCGACTGGAAATTCCCCTGGCTGAGCGGGAAAATAGGATAGCCAAGACGGGCGGAGCTCACGCGTTCAAGTTCGAGCGCCACCGTGTAGTTGTGAGAGACAAAGCGCAAAAATTCCCGGCGGGGAATGCACAGGCAGCGCGTCCCGGGCCCGGCTGTCACCTGCGCCGTGGTATTGCTATTCTGCAAAAGCCCGATTTCCCCAAAGAAATCCCCACCGCGAATGGTTCCCCGAATCTTCCCTCGACTCGAGATCTTTGCCTCGCCTTCGAACATGATGAAGAAACTGTCGCTGTAGAATCCATTTTGCAGGATCACGTCGTTGTCCTTGTAATTCACGATGCGTGACAGTTCCGCACAGCGTTGAATGGCCTGGATGTGCCAGTTTTCGCAAAGCTTGATCCGGGAGAGAAACGGCAACTTCTGCACCTGACTGGTGATCGCGATCGCCGGAATCTGCGAGACGACCAGTTCATCCGCTACCGCCCGATCCAGACGGAGAAGCAACACCGGCGTAAGGGCGCGGTACATGAAATCGGGAAATTCACGATCCGCGACCGAATGCAATCCGACGAGTTCGTCCTCGCAAAGAACCTGTACCAGCACCCGGCGGCCGCTGCGCAATTTGCGATAAACCCCGACCTTGCCGGAGAGAATGAGGGAGACATGAGAGGCCGGTTCGTCAGCCTGATGCATAATTTTCCAAGCACCAAAACGTTGGGGTCGCAGCGCCTTTGCAATGGAACGCTGGGCCGGGGGCGGTAACATCCGGAGCAGCGGGGAGCGATGAATGGCACGAAGGCGCGCACTTTCATCGACGGCGACTCCCCCGCGCCCAAATATCCGCCGGTACCAAAGTCTCAAATTGTTCCGATGGACCAGCGCGCGATCCGTGGCGAACAGATAAAACTCCGAGACAAGATAAATCGCACCCAAAACCGCGAGTGATCCAAACACCGCGACCGCAAGACGCGGTCCGTGCGCCTTCCAAAAGGCGATTTCCCATGGTGGAACGTCGGTCAGAACGCCGAAAAAATAGCCGAGTGCCAGCGTCCAGAAAACGCCATAGACAATTTCAACCCACGTCGACGGATTGCGCAGGCTCTCGCGCAGGAGTTTCCAACGCAGTCGCGGCGTGCGGTTGGGTGGAAAAGCAAAATTCGATTCGGCATCGCTCAACCGTTTTGTCGCGCTGGCGCGGATCATCTGACTGACACGTCCGCGGAAAATCGGCCTGAGCAACGCCAACAAGCCCGCGAGCGGAAAGATACTCCACACCGGGTGATTCCACGTGAGAAATCCAGTCGTGGCGGCGAGCAGAGCCAACGGGGCCAAGGCCACCAGCCGCTGGTCCGCAGGCGAAAGCATGCGCGAATCGCTGATTCCGAGGAACCACCGCCGGTACGAATAAACTTCCCCGCCCGCCCCACGCAAAAGCGAGGCCGACAGTGCCGCCCCGACGATCCCGACCGCCAGCATGATGCCAACACTCGCGGCGTAATCCGCGGCGTTCGTCGGCCGCGCCGGACGAAGCGCAACCGTACACCCACCCCCCGCCACAAACAGCAGCCACAACACGAATCGCAAGCGCGACGGTTTGACCCCCACCATCCAGTTGATCGCGGGGACGGCGGCGACGCTCTGTCCGGGCTGAACAATGATGCGGGCTTTCACCGCTTTCAAAATCAGCTCGTAAAATTCGCCCAGCGCCGGGCAGATGCGGTCGTTGATCACCGCCTCAAGCACCTGCGGCACGGTATGGGCCTCGCTAAAACGCGAAAGGACCTGCCACTGCCGCGGGGTAATGGCCAAATAGGTTCGCTCTGGAACATTTTTGACCATCAGCACACCGCCAAAAGCCTTGCTGCGTTCCAACTGGGAAGCCAACTGCCAGCTCTTCGCCGTGAGGATGAGATTAATTTCCATAATGGCCGTTAATTCAAAGTTTCGATTTGAACTCGGTCCGGGCGGACTCAATCAACGCAGAAAGATCCGCCATGCGGAATGGCTTGGCGAGAAACGCCAGATCGCGCAGATCGGAAGGCCACCATGAAACGTCGGCCAGATGTCCGCTCATCACCACGATTTTCGCCCGCTTCAGACGGGCCTTGAGCTTGCGGGCCAACGTCAGGCCGTCCATCCCGGGCATGAGTACATCGGTCAACACCAGCAGCGGCTCGGATGCATGCTTGTCAAGCGCTTCAAACGCCTCAGCGGCGGTGCCAGCGGTAACAACATCCAATCCGCCCGTGCCCAGCGCGGTCGCGATCAATTCGTGCATCGGCTTGTCGTCGTCCACCACCAATACCCAATCCCGGTCCGGTTGTGCACCGGCGTCTTGTTGTTTTGATCCGATCATAAGTTTCGAATTCGATTAAAGCGGGTGGAGAGAGAAAATCAAAGGACCGGTGCACGCCAAACCTCTCAGTCTAGCGGTATGAACTGCACAGATCCTACTGTTGTAACTATCGGCATATCGTACCGTTTTTTAAACACGAAAGCTACTATTTTAACTGCTAACGGTTCGCGATTTAGGGGGAATTCAACCATTTCATTCCAAAAAAGCCGCAAATCACTTGGCCGGGGCAACGGGCACAGCTTTGTCGACCGGCGCTTTCGGTTTAAACGGCCACGTGCCAAGCCACCACGACACCGCCACCGCCACACCGATCAAAATGACCAGCGTCGTCCAAAAACGCCGCTGTCTGGCCGCAGCCTTGTCTTCGTAGGGATCATCCAACCTGCGTTTTGCCCCGGCCGGCAGAACCGCCAATTCGGTCAACGCCGCGCCAAAAGGAATGTTAATCTTAACCCGCCCATTGATCGCCCAGCCGTTGGCATCCAAAATCGGCCCGAGTGTGCGCTGGCGCAATTTCAGCCACGCAATCACCACGGCCGGCACCGAAATCACGAGGATGATGCCGACCACTATCAGCGGGTATTTCCACCACTCGAGATCCTTCAGGCCAAGGGCAAACGCACCGAGTGCACCTGTAATCGCCCCGACGCCCACTCCGAGAGCGGCGACCGTCCCGACATCGATTTTCTTGGGCGGAGCAGGAGGAGCACCCGCCGCTACTGCCGCTTTCTCCGCGGCGGCCTTGTCCGCATTCGCCACGGCATTGGCCGCAGCCAGCAGTTTGTCATTGGCCGCCGCGTCGGCTGCCGCCGCGCGTTTCGCCACCATCTCGTCGATCATGCGGACCAACTTTTTATACGGCGACCAGAACGCCTGGCGCAGGCTGATCGGGTTGTCGACCAAGCTGGTAATCACCGCATCCCAGTCCCGTCCCTGCCGGTCATAAAACACGCCGTGCCGTCCAACAAACAGGTAGTCGCTATCGCCCTGCATGAAACACGCCGCGATCGTGCGAGGCGTCTCGCCCGCCCGGGTGCACGCGCAATAGGCGATGTAGGTTTTGCTCATCGCGGTGAGCGGATTTGGGCCGTCCACCCGGATGCACAATTCCGAACTGCGGCTGTCCAGATAAAGCGTGCCCGCTTGAAAAATCGCCAGTTTGTCCGGGGAATAAAAATCCGAGAAATTGACGAAATTGTTCAACAGCGCCCGCATGTCCCGCGCGTAGTGCGCCAGGCGATCGACATCGCTGATCGCCTTGAACTCGGGCTCCAGTGCCTTGTCCCGTGCCACGAGTTGGGCGAGCACTTCCCGCCCCTTGCCGGCGAGAATCTCCTTTACGCGCACCAGCCCGAGTTTTTCCACCGTCGTTCCCGTCTTGCCGCCCAACCAATTTTCGTAGGCTGCAAACTTCGCATTCAAACTGGCCCATTCCGCTTCGTTGAGCGACGTCCGGCCGGCGCCGAGCACGGGCGCCACGACAGCGCGGTGCAAAGTAGAAAGCGCGGCCGCCCAGGCTGGATTGACGCCTTCGATCAACGGCAATGCTTTGCCGGCCTCGATCCGGGCCAGGGGGAATCCAGCCACCTCATCCGCAGTAATTTTTAAATCCTGGGCCGCGATCGCAAGGTATTCGTTTTCCGCCCGGTTGAGCGCGACCGTCGCGCGGGGATCGAATGCCGCCAAGCGACAGCGCCCGAAAAAATCCTCCACCTTCGCGCGAATCGTGCGCAACGCCGTGCACGCCGCCTCGGTCGCGTCACCCAGCACCGCGATTTCCTTGGAGGAACTTTGCTGCACCCAAGTAACGTACGCCGTGAGGTCGGCAAAAAAGGTCTCCACGTTTTCCGCCGTCACTCCGACCGAACCGGTTCGATCCGCTTTTCCACCGAGACAGGCCGCGATATCCTTGATGAGCGCCTGCGCCGCAGGATCGTCCGTCGCTTCAGGCGGGATGACGCCGTCGCCATTGAGCGGGCTCGCGGAAAAAATCTTCGCGGTATCCGCCGTGTCCTCCGCCGAAATGGACTCCGCGCCCTTCTTGCCCACGTTGGCGAGAATCTGCCTCGCCGATGCGAGCAGCACCCGGCCATCTTCAGTCGTGTCATTGATCGCAGCCAGCGGGAGGGAAGCGCTGCCCTTCAACAAATCGCCCGCGTCCTTCAGACGAACCGAGGCCCATTTGATCGCCCCCAACAGTTCGGGCACCCGGATGCGGCCATCGGCATCGGAATCGATCAACGCCAGGGTCTTCTCGTCGAGCTCGAGGCCTTTGACCGGGCAACTCAGAGCCACCCACAGCTTCTTGTCGAGATTCTCGAGGTTGAGTACGTCGGCACCGGTTTCCAACATCACTTGATCGAGACCACCGGTGCGAAAAAATCTCCAAGAATGCATAAGATATTAGGTGAAGCCAAGAGGCAACCGACATGGTTGCGGGCAGTAACGTTTTGGCAAACGCGAACAACGCAATCGTCGCAATTTTCCGCAAACGCAAAAAAATGTCGCAGAGAAGGCCGTGCGCAACCGACTGGGGTGAATCTCTCATTGTAAGGCTCGCCAAACCACCGGCGTTTCGTACTCAATTTATGCCGACCATGAGCACCGCTCCCACCTCGACCGATTTGGAAATCCTCG
>JAYVMJ010000645.1:0-5844 GCA_043759025.1 Verrucomicrobiota bacterium
TTGCTGCTGCAAAAGCTCGGCGCACTCCCATTCGACACGGTACTCGCGCCCGCGATGGGCGGTCTGGTCATCGGCCAGGAAGTGGCCCGCCAGTCGAAGGTGCGCTACATTTTCGCGGAGAAAGAAAACAACGTTCTCGTGATGCGCCGCGGGTTCACCTTGAAGCCAGGTGAACGTGTTTTGGTGGTCGAAGACGTGATCACACGCGGTGGTCGCGTTCTCGAATGTCTGGAAATCATCAAGCGTGCCGGCGGCACCGCAGCCGGTGTTGCCGTATTGGTCGACCGCAGTTCGGGTCAGGCGAAATTCGACGTTTCCACCTTCTCTCTGCTCGAAATGAGCTACCCGACTTATCCGGCGGATCAATTGCCGCCCGAACTGGCAAAAATCCCCGCGACCAAACCGGGGAGCTGAGATCACCTCAGATGGCCCGCAAAAGACCGGTGATGTGATGATCGCTGCTACCGGTAGGGGCCGTTGCCCTCAACGGCCCCTACCACGACCCGACCCTAAAGGCACAGTTCAATCGAACCACGAATGACACGGGGCGAACAAAAGCAATTTCACGACCATCAATCATCCGTGCTCATCCGTGAAATCCGTGGTTCATGCCCGGAATTTAGATGATTAGACTTTCCGATTACGGAACGCTATTAATCGTGATGAAGCGTCGCACGCCACGGTAATAATAGAAGATCAGGTTGCGTCCGTCACGCAGCACGCGCTTCGCCGACGCGAGGTCGGTGACGGGGACACGATTGAGTTGTTCGATTACGGCGCCCTGCGGCAAGACGTCGCGATAAGGCGAGTTCTCCGCCACTTCCGTCACGACCATCCCATCGACGCGGTCGTCAATGTGAAGCTCCTTGCGCAAATCCGCCGTCACTGGTGAAACGGTCACGCCCGAAAATAATTCACCTTCAGTGGAATCGTCGTCCGGCAATTTTCCGAGCACCACGTCCTTGGTCTCCGTCTTGCCGTCGCGGATAAATTTCACCACGATTTTTGTGTCCGGCGGAGTTTGTGCGACGACCAAACGGAGATCGTCGCGCGAGGTCACCGGCTTGTCGTTGATCGCCACAATAATGTCCTCGGACTTCAGACCGGCCTTCGCCGCGGGACCATCCGCAGGGTTGAGATCGGTGATGATCACGCCTTTCGCCTCGCGCTTCAATCCGAAGGACTCGGCCATGTCGGCGTTCAATGTATCGGTTGACACTCCAAGGTAGCCGCGCGTGACGGTGCCGGTGTCAATCAGACTGTGCATGATACTGCTCGCAAGATTGATGGGAATCGCAAATCCGATCCCGATGTTCCCCTGCGAGGTGGAGATGATCGCGGAGTTGATGCCGACCAAGCGGCCACGCGCATCGATGAGCGCGCCACCGGAATTCCCCTGATTGATGGCTGCATCGGTCTGGATGAAATCCTCGTAACCCGCCACTTCCTCGAGAATCCGCACATGACGGTTGGTCGCGGAAACGATGCCCATGGTGACCGTCTGTCCGACGCCCAGAGGATTCCCAATCGCAAAAACGATGTCACCCACGCGCAATTTGCTGCTGTCGGCCAGAGTCGCGGCCGGCAGGTTTTCGACGTCGATTTTAATCACCGCGACGTCCGTTTTCGGGTCGGTGCCGATCAACTTCGCGGTGAACTCGCGGTCGTCATTTAAGAGCACCTTCAATTCATCGGCCTCTTCGACCACGTGATTGTTGGTGATAATGTATCCGTCGGCCGAAATGATGACACCGGAGCCAAGCCCGCGCTGTTTTTGTTCGCTTCCCCGCATGCCGTATTGCCGGAGGAATTCGGGAATCTGTTCACGGACAATCTTGCTGGAATACACGGAAACCACCGCCGGCCGGATGCTCTCGAGTGAATCGGCATAACTGGTGACCACCGATGATTTGAAATCGCTAATCGGGGTGGGATCGACCTTGAGCACCGGCTTCTTTTTCGGTGCCGTCGTTTTGCCCGCCTCCTTCGGTGCCGCCTTCTCCACGGCGAACAAAACTTGGGCGGACCCAAGGGACAAAACGATCAAAAGGAGACAAAGAATGCGCTGCGAGGTTCTCATAGGCGGTGACATTGGGCAGAACGAGATGACAACCGATCTTCCCCTCGGTTTCCAAAGCGCCTCAGAAACCCTTGATTTTAAAAAGACTCGTAACGCTTTCGTTGGTATTAATCCGCAATATCGCTTCGCCGAGCAACGGGGCGATGCTCAGGACGGTGATGGGGAGGCCGCGGGGATCGATTGGCACGGAATTTGTCGTGATCAGCTCGTCGATGATGCCGGTCTTCAACCGCTCGTAAGCAACCTCGTTCAGCACGCAGTGACTCACCGCCGCGCGAATACTCTTTGCCCCGTGCTCCTTTAGGATTTTCGCGGCCGCCGTCAAGGTGCCGGCCGTCTCGGTGATATCGTCGACCAGCAAAACGTCGCAGCCGGCCACTTCACCGACGACGCTGATCGCTTCCACCGTCGTCGCGCTGGTGCGCTTCTTCGCCACCAAACCCAGCGAGGCGCCCAGGACGTCAGCATACGCCGACGCCATTTTCATGCCGCCGACATCAGGCGAAAATACCACGAGATTACTGCTGCGCTTGGTCGCGAGATATTGAAAGAAAACCGGCGAGGCAAAAAGGTGATCAACCGGAATATCGAAAAAGCCCTGGATCTGCTGGCTGTGAAGATCCATCGCCAGGATGCGATTTGCCCCCGCGGAGATCAAAAGATTGGCCACCAACTTTGCGGTGATCGGGACGCGTGGCTGATCCTTGCGATCCTGGCGCGCGTAGCCGTAAAAGGGAATAACCGCCGTAATTCGCTGGGCGGACGCCCGCTTTGCGGCATCCATCATGATCAGCATTTCCATCAAATGATGATTGGTGGGCGGACAGGTGGACTGGACAATGTAGACATCCGCGCCGCGGACATTTTCGTTGATCTTCACGAACGATTCCCCGTCCGGAAAACAATTGACCGTCGCGTCCCCCAAGGGAACGCCCATGGACTGGCAAATTTCTTCTGCCAGTGCGCGATTGGAAGAGCCGGAAAAAATCTTGAGCCGCGTGTCCTTCATGTCTCCGCGTGATTAACGGAGAAAGGTACGGGCGAGAAGACTATTCCATTTTTTTCTCCAGAATCTCAACGCGCTTGAACAAGTCCGGCAAACGCTGGTGGAGAATCTGCAAGCGGCGCTCCAGCATATACGAAACTGCGGGGGTCCCGTTCACGTAGCTTCCGGCCTCGATCGTGTACCCAATTCCAGTCTGTCCACCGATTCTGCTGCCTTTCCCCAGGGTAATATGCCCCCCAATACCCGCCTGACCTCCGACAACAATATAATCCTCCAAGGTCGCACTGCCGGCAACGGCGACCTGTGCGCAAAGAATACAATGCTTGCCGATGATCACGTTATGCCCGATCTGGACGAGATTATCGATTTTCGTCCCTTCGCCGATGGTCGTCCGGCTGAAACGGGCCCGATCCAAGGTTGAATTGGCGCCAATTTCGACGTCGTCGCCGATTACCACCGTGCCGATTTGCGGGACCTTCTCATGGCGGCCTTTCACAAATTCATAGCCGAATCCGTCCGATCCGATGACCACACCGGGTTGCAAGCGCACCCGATTGGCCAGCGAGCATGCCGCCACGATCACGCAACCGGGCATAATCCAACAGTCGTTGCCCACCCGGACGTCGCGCCCCAGAAAAACCGATGATTGAACCACCGTGCCGGCACCGATCTCGACGTCGTCCTCGACCACACAAAGCGGCCCGACATGCGCTGTCGCATCGATTTTCGCGGTAGGGGCGATCACGGCACTCGGATGAATCCCCACTGGCGGCTTGGGCCAGAGAGACTGCTCAATTCGTGCGCAAAGTTTGGCCAGAGCAACCGAGGGATTATCGACGTACAGAAAAACCTGGTCTACTTTGGGTTCGCCGGGAAAATCATTGGGCAACAACACTACCGTCGCATCGGTCGCCGCGACGTGGGATTTGTATTTCAAGTTCCCTAGAAACGAAAGATCGCCCCTCCGTGCGGCGGAAAGCGAAGCGATGTCACAAACCGCCGAGGTGGTGGCTCCGCTGGAACGGGACGCCCCGACAATGGTGGCAATTTCCCCCGGGGTATAAGCGACCTGCATGGACACAAAAAAGCCCTGTTCACTTGAACAGGGCTTGGCAAGAAACTTACTACTTTTTCGGCTCGGTCTTTTCGCCGCCAACATTCGGCACACTGAAGGCGGGGGCAGCGGACGCCGCTGGCGGGGTCGCAGCCGCGGCAGCGGCCGGACGGTCCTTGTTGATTTCCTTCAGCACGTCATCGGTGATGTCGTACGACGGATCGGCATAGAGCACTCCGGGAATGCCGAACAGCGTCGGACCGGATTTATCGAGGGCGAGCGTAGCGCCCTTGCGCTTGGCGATATCGTTCACGACCTTGGTGATCTCTTCCAAAAGGACGTCGCGAAGACTTTTCATCCGCTGTTGCAGTGAAGCACGCGTCTTGGTCGTGAAATCCTGAACGGCGCCCTGCTTCTGCTGGATTTCCTCCATTTTCTTTTGCGCTTCACCTTCGGCCTTGGTGCGCGCTTCCTGCGTCAAGACGGTGCTCTTGGACTGTTCCAAGAGCTCTTTATATTCGTCCACCAAGGTCTGGCCCTGTTTGTTGAGTTCCTCCACCTGTTCCTGCGCTTTCTTTTCGGCGTCGTGCAACTTGGTGTTGCCGTCCTCCGCCTTGTAATAGCCGTCGTAGGCCTTGGCCATGTCGACCACGACCAGTTTCATTGCCGGCTGCGCAAGCAATGTGGTGGAACCGGCGGCGATAGCAGCCAAGGTGATTAAAGTACGGATCGTCTTATTCATAGGGTAAATCAGAGGGAATTAGAAGCGGGTGCCAAAGGAAAAGTTAAACTGCGTGCCTTTTTTATTGAATTTATCATGGGTGAGCGGAATGCCGAAATCAAGACTGAGCGGCGCGCCAGCAACGAACAATCGAAGGCCAAAACCGAAATCGTCGTTAAATTGTGCCGGATTGAAATCATACGCGTTCGCATTCACGAAACCGGCATCATAAAACACGGCAAACCGGACCGGCTTCACGACGTCGAACGAGTATTCCAAGCTGAAGAAACCGTAAGTCTTTCCACCAACCGGTTCACCCACGCTGTCTTTCGGACCCACCATCCGGTATTCAAATCCTCGGAGATCCTGCGGTCCGCCGAGGAAATAGCGGTCGTAGAAGGGAACATCCCTGACGTAACCCTGAATGGTTTGGTAGGAGAAACTCCCCGTCGCGTTAGGCAATAGCAACGTAATGTCATGGGGCTTGGCGCTGTCACCAAAGCTTTCAATCACGCCCGTGCGCCCGATCACCGAGAGCACCTGCTCCTGAAATTCAGCGATGGGGAAGAATTTCGAGCCCCGGAATTCGAGGCGATAATAGTTGTTGTCGCCTGCCAATGGACCGCCCGCGACATCACCTTCCAACGTCGCATAGTTGCCGCGCGTGGTATTGATGATCTTATCACGTGTATCCTGCGTCAGCGTGAAACCGACTTTCGACGTGGTTGTTTTCCCCGCCGCGAGCAAGATTTCGATGGGAGCCGACGAGGAAACGTTTCCGATGTCCACTATTTCATAAGTGTAGGTCAACTTGCCCTCGAGCCAGTTGAAGAGGCGCTTGCGGAGATAGACCTGACCACCCGTGCGAATTTCCTCGTAGTATGAACTGTTGTAGTTGGAGGTCTGGCGATAGAGCTGGAAGCCCAAAGCCAGCTCGCGCTCGAACAAATACGGTTCTTCAAAGGCGAGGATGACCTCACTGG
>JAYVMJ010000646.1:0-3494 GCA_043759025.1 Verrucomicrobiota bacterium
GAGGACCGCTCCTGGCTCGTGCCCATGGAGTAGCCGTTGTTCTCGATAATATAGACGACCGGAAGTTCCCAGAGAGCCGCGAGATTGTAGGACTCGTGGACGGAGCCTTGGTTGACGGCGCCGTCACCCATGAACGTCATGCAGGCCCCCTTGAGACCTTTATATTTCAAGGCGTACGCGATGCCCGTTCCGAGTGGAACCTGGCCGCCGACGATACCGTGACCGCCCCAATAATGGCGACTGGGGTCGAAGAAGTGCATCGAGCCGCCTTTGCCTTTGGAGCAGCCGGTGTATTTTCCGTAATTCTCCGCCATCATCTCGTTCATGCCCATGCCAACCGCCAGACCATGGCCGTGATCGCGATAGGCGGTAATGATATGGTCGTCCTTGCCCATCACGGAAACGCAGCCCACGGCCACCGATTCCTGGCCGATGTAGAGATGGAGAAAGCCGCCGATTTTATCGCCCGCTACATAGCTGCGGAGGCAGCGCTCCTCGAAGCGGCGGATGCGGACCATGTCGCGGAAGAAGTTAATCTTCTCATCCGGCGCCAGCTTGGCGTTGATGGGCGCTTGCCGTGCATCATACCCGGGGTCGGCGACTTCGGTCTTTCTGGGCGAGGGAGTTTTCTTGATCACGGGAATTGTTTTGAGATTAAAGTAATAATTATCCGCAGAAGCTTCTCATTTGCTCAAAATGCCCGGAAGACAAGAGAAACTTGTGTCACTTGAACCCGTCGGATCGAGGGTCTAACGGCCCATTTTCAGGAACGTTCAACCGTCTGCTTCAAGGATGCTCGGTGATTTGCTCGACGGTGATCTGAAGGGGCGAAACAGAGCAGTCCGCCCGGAGCGAAACGAAGCCCTCCTTGTATTGGTCGAAAATCGGCCAAAGTGCCGCTTTGTCCGTTTCCGGAATCGGCAGGTTCCGGATCTGCTCCCGGGAAAAAAATCCAAATTTACCTTCCGAGATATCCGCAGGAATCGAGGCGATGATCTTTTTGCAGCGAAACAGAAACATCAGCCAGTGGGTTGAGCCTTGATAGGCCTTTTCGGCGATCATCGCGAAAAGATGCAGTTCCTCCTGACGAACGTCCAAGCCGGTTTCCTCCGCAGTTTCACGGATCGCGCATTCGAAGGGCGATTCGCCAATGGTCATTTCCAGTTTGCCGCCAATGGGCGTCCATACGCCGAGGTTTGGCTGTTTGGCGCGCAGCAGGAGCAGTTGCTGCCCTGCGGCGTTTTCGATGAAGACCAGTACGCTGATTTTATAGGGCAAAACGGGACTCATGGGAAAAAGAGCGTGACCTTTGCCGAAAGAGCGGCAAACAAATCTTCCACACGGGCCGTGTACTCAATTCTTCGCCCGTGGTTTCCCCTCGAACGCTTATCTTGGAATGCGGTCCCGACCGCGTTTCGCTCGGAGTCTTTAGCCGGCCGGCCCAACGGCTGTGCCTGCATGAACTCGTCGTCGAGCCGTTGCCGGCTGCGAGCGGACAAAATCACGACGCCCAATGGCTGGAAAATACCAGCGCTGCGCTCCGTTCACTCCGAAAGCGGATAAAAAATCGCAGTCCGGTCACTCTCTTGCTGCCGGCCCAGCTCTCCCTGACGAAGTTCATTAAACTTCCGCGAGTGGAAGCCGCGCAGCGCGAAAAGATCCTCCGTTTCGAAGCCGCGCAAAATATTCCCCACGCGATTGAGGAGGTGGTCTGGGACAGCGTCGCGGTGAACGAAACGGAAACCGAATCAGAGGCACTGCTGGCCGCGGCCAAGCGCGACCGCCTTGATGCGCTTTGTTTGACGGTTCAATCGGCAGGATTTGAACCGCGGCGGATATTGCCAGCGACCTTCGCGACGCTGGCGGGGTTCAAGCTTATCCCCGGGAATGGAGGAGGAAATTTCCTCGGCGTGAATCTGGGTGCGCAGTCAACGACTTTGGTGCTGATGGAAAAATCGGGCCGTTTTGCGCTGCGCACATTCGCGCTCGGATTGGACGAAAATGCGGAACCTGAATCGACGGGAACGGAAACCCAGCCAGCCATTGAAAAGCGTGACCCGTTCAGTACGCGGCTGCTTCAGGAAATTACCCGGTCACTGCTGCACTTTCAGTGGCGCAGCGGAATGGGTAAACCGGATGGCGTGTGGCTCTCCGGAATCCCGGCGGGTTTGTCCGGATTGAGCGAAACGCTCGAAGGAAAATTGAAGGCTCCCGTACGACTGGCTGATTTTCGAGCGGTCGTCGATTTTCAGAAAAACTCAATCGCCGGTGGCGCCGGGGAGCGCGGTGCGGCATTGGTTGATCTGATTGGGGCGGCTTCGATTAATTTCGATCCTAACCAGCCGGTCGTCAATTTGCTGCCCCCGCGGCTCCAGGCGCGAACCGGTTCGCGCGCACGTCGTCCGTGGCTCGTGGCTGCGGCAGTTCTGGCCGCAACGATTCTAATTCCGCCGTTGATTCATTTCGGCTCTTTGCGTGATGAAGCGCTCAAAAAAACCCGCGCGATCGAGCGCGAATTGGCCCCGGTTCGTGCGTGGGATCGGCGCAATCAGGAAAACCTCCGCCGCCTGATTGAGGTGAAAGAGGACCTCACGCTTTACCGTGATACGATCGCACGTCGCCGTAGTTGGTTGCGCTTGATCAGTGGATTGCAGGAGCAACTGCGCAGGGTCGGGGACGTCTGGTTGGATAAGCTGCAACTTGCTCCCGAAATCCCAGGTGAGCCGATGAAACTGCTGGTTTCCGGACGCATGCTTGATCGGGCCCATCCGCTGGCAAAGGTGAGTCAGGAAACCTGTTCGCGGGTCAAGCAGTTGCTCACCCACCTTGCAGACCTGCCGTCGGTGGCCGCGGTCGAGGCCGAGCGATTTGATAACCAACAAGCCGGATTGTTGAAATTCGACTTCGTCTTGGTAACCGAAAAGCAGAGGTCGTTTTGAACGCATGAGCTGGCTTAAAAGAAATCCCTTCCTCGGCGTGTTGATTTTGGCGACGACCATGATTGTTGGCTTTGAAAGTTGGCTGCTATGGCGGGCGCGACTGGACGCATCGCACGCGCTCACCGGCCTCGATCAAAAGAGGCGCGAGCGCGAGGACCTCCAGCAGCGTTTGCCACAGCCGACCGGTGAAACAGCCCGTGTGATTACAGAAGACCTTGCCAGCGCATCGGCCAAAGTTTCGGAAGTGCGCGCAACGCTTTCGAAGAGTGCTGACCAGGCAGCTGTTTCCGCATCAGTGAAATCCATCGATGCGTACTTCGAGATCGCGCGGTTTGTGGAAACGGAGCGCGCTGCGGCCAAGCGACTCAACGTCGCGATCAGGTCCGATGAGCATTTTGGTTTTCGTTCGCACGCCAGTGAGGGTCCGGATGTCCTCATTCTACCGACCGTGTTGAACCAATGCGTGGTGGCTGAGAAATTGATCGATGCGCTGCTTACGTCGGGTCCGTCGGCATTGATTGCCGTGCAGCGCGAGCGCCCGGTTGCGCTGTTGCA
>JAYVMJ010000647.1:0-1809 GCA_043759025.1 Verrucomicrobiota bacterium
GCGCGCGATTCGGTCAGGATCTGGCGCAGCATGTTGGCGCGGGCGCGGGTCGTGTCCTTTTCATTGCGCGTCGCCATGTAGCTGGGGCACATCGTGCCGCCCATGAGGTGGGTTTTGCGGCACTCGCCGACGCCGTTGCATTTCTCGGCGGCACGTAGAACGCCTTGCGCAGCCCGGAAGTTGAAAACCGTTTTGTATTCTGGCGATGGATGATCGGGTCCATGTCGCAGCGACGTGTCCATCGGCGGCGTGTCGATGATCTTGCCCGGATTGAACAAGCCATGCGGGTCGAAGGTTTCCTTCACGCGACGCATCATCGCGTAGCATTCGGGACCGACCATGAACGGAATGAATTCTCCGCGCAGGCGGCCGTCGCCGTGTTCACCGGAAAGCGAGCCGCGGTATTTTTTCACGAGCGCGGCGACGTCGGTCGCGATGCTGCGGAAGAAGCGCATGCCCTCGGGCGTTTTCAAATCGAAGAGCGGACGCGTGTGCAATTCGCCCGCGCCGGCGTGGGCGTAGTAAACGCTGCTGATGCCGTATTTGTTGCGCATCAGTCCGTCGAATTCAGCGATGTACGCCGGTAAATCCTCGACGGCGACGGCGGTGTCCTCGACCACTTCGCGCGGCTTGGCGTCGCCGGGAACATTCATCATCAACCCCTGGCCGGCGCGGCGGAGATCCCAGACTTTATTGCAGTCGTCGCCCCAGAGAACGGGGAAAGCATAACCGAGGCCGGCGGCGCGCAGCTCGGATTCGATTGTTTTCATCGTGGCCTCGATGATGGTGCGTTGTTCGTGGCGAATTTCGATCACGAGTACGGCGCCCGGATCACCTTGGACAAAGAAGCGGTTTTTGACCTGTTCAAGATTCGCCTTGGTGCACTCGAGAATGTGGCGGTCGATCAACTCGCAACCGAACGGACGGTGACGCATCACGATCAGTGTCGCATGGAGGGAATCCTGGATCGTTTTAAAATGAGCGCACATCAACGCGCCGGGCGGCGGGAGCGGCTCGCAATTAAGTTCGAATTCCACGCCGAGAAAAAGGGTGCCCTCCGAACCGGCGATGAGCTGACAGAGATTGAACGGCTGCTGCGACGCCGGATCGAAAACGTGGCACGCCATCAGCCGGTCCAGCGCATAACCGGTATTTCGGCGCGTGACGGTGGATTTGGGATAGTTGTCGATGATGAGCTGTCGATTCCGCGCGGCGCCGAGCAAGTCGCGAACGCGGCGGTAGATTTTCGTTTCGAGTGACTCGGTTCCGGCGCATTTGGCGGCGAATTCCTCCTTCGTCAGCGGGCCGAAGGTCACTTCCGAGCCATCGCTGAGAAAGCCGCGCGCGGAAACGAGGTGTTCGCGGGTGGTTCCGTAGACGATGGAATTTGCGCCGCAGGAATTATTGCCGACCATGCCGCCGATCATCGCGCGATTGGCGGTGGACGTTTCGGGCGTGAAATGCAGGCCGTGCGTTTTGAGAAAAAGATTCAGTTCGTTGCGGACGACCCCGGGTTGGACCCTCACCCGACGAGCGGTCGCGTCAAAACTCAGCACGCGGTTGAGGTGGCGGCCCACGTCCACGACGATGCCCGAACCGACCACTTGTCCCGCCAGCGAAGTGCCCGCGGTGCGCGGGATTAGCCCAACGCGATGCTGATTGGCGAAAATGACCATTTCGTGAACGTCGTTTTCGGTGCGGGGAAGGGCGACGGCCACGGGCATTTCCTGATATTCGGAAGCATCGGTGGCGTAGAGGCTCCGCATGGTCCGGTCGAAATGCAGTTCGCCTGCAAGTTGCGCAGCGAGG
>JAYVMJ010000648.1:0-5688 GCA_043759025.1 Verrucomicrobiota bacterium
GTCGCCGCGACGCGCGGCCGTCGCCGGTGGCAGTTGAATACTCACGCCAGTCGATGAAAAATTTACCAGACGCCCACCCCAGTTCCAACCCTGCCCGTCCGACGATTTCAAGGGTTCTCCGAATTCGTCGCACCCGACCAGATTCAGGACCGCCTTCAAGGGGAACGACGAACCAACGGCGTAGCGCGCCGCACGGCGCTGCTCCTTGTGGGCCTGCTTGGAATTAAGAATACGTTCGAAAAAAAGCATATCGGAAACGACGTCGGCGCCACGAAAGATCAACGGACAAAGCCGGTCGGTTGCGACCCGCCGTTTCCACCCTTAAAAATCGGCACTTTCCAGCCATACTTAAGGATCCAGCCGCCCGCTTTCGGGGTTGCCGCAGTTTCCACCAATGTAAAATCTCTGGCAAAAAGAGGCGTTCGCTCGTGGCTGAAGATAACTGGGAGAACGACATCCACGCTAAATCCGTCCGCGCCCGAGCTTTGCCGCCAATCGTTGGCGTTTCAGTCGAGCGCAAAGGACTTTTTTAACGGGACTTATGAAAATTGTTGTGACGACGAATTACTCGGGTAACTTCGCGAAAATAAATGGCTTCAAGCTCCGTCATCGACGCAGATCCTGAGCAGGCAAGACTGGCCGCACTGCATAGCTATCGCATTGTTGATACGCCGCCGGAATCCCAGTTTGACGCCATTGTTAAGAGGGCGGCCGAGATCTGTCAGGCGGCGGCGGCCACTTTGGTCTTGGTCGACGAACGCCGTTGCTGGTTCAAAGCGCGCGTCGGCGTTGAACAAACGGAAATCGCGCGCGATCTCTCGTTTTGCAATTACGCTCTTCGCAGCAGTGGAGTCTTTGTGGTGCCGGACGCCAAAAAAGATCCCCGCTTCAGCCACTTGCCGGTCGTGAACGACGACGGCATCCAATTCTTCGCCGCGATGCCGCTGGTGACTCCGTACGGTTTTTCAATCGGAACTCTCTGCGTGCTCGACCGCCACGCGAGGGATCTTTCCGCAACGCAAATCGCGGCACTGAAGATGCTATCGTCGGAAGCCATGGACCTGTTCGAACAGCACCGGGCGAAAATCCAGCCTTCGTCGACCTCGACTCCGCCCATCGCGTTGACGATGCCAAACGGTGGCACGGGCAGTCTTTTGATTGTCGACGACGACGACGCGGTCCGCTCGTTCGTTTGCGTCGCAACCCGTCGATTGGGTTATCACGTGATTGAAGCGACCAACGGCGTCGATGCCCTCCAAAAACTGGGGCAAAATCCGGGAAAAATCGGATTGGTCCTGACCGACATCAACATGCCGATGATGGATGGAGTCGAGTTGGTGAAGGCCCTGAAGATCCATCCCGAAAAGCCGCCCATCGCGGTGATGAGCGGACGCTTCGATCCGTACATTCGCAACGCCTTGCAAGCCGAAGGGGTCACGGCACTGCTCAGTAAACCGTTTTCCACCGCTGCGCTAAAACAAACGCTGATGAAGGCGATCCAAGCGAAGGCGTAAGCAAGCGCCACGCTGAACGATTGATCAGAGGCAGACCCGGTTTCTTTCCGGGAAACACATCTCCGTAGTTGCACCAGCTGGAATGTTGCGCTCATTTCAGCCCTTTATTTCCCATGTCTGCCAAAGTTGAAAATGTCGTCATCGTCGGTACCGGCTGCGCCGGTTTGACCGCCGCAATCTACACCGGCCGGGCGAATCTCCAGCCCCTCGTACTCGAAGGCGTGTTGCCTGGCGGACAACTCACCACCACTTCTGAGGTGGAAAATTTTCCCGGTTTTCCCGAGGGCGTCGACGGCTACGAATTAATGCAAAACCTGCGCAAACAGGCGGAGAAATTTGGCACGCGTTACGAGAGCGGTTCCGTCCAAGGCATCGATACATCGAAGTGGCCTTACACGCTCAAGCTCTCTGATCGCGAAATCCTCGCGAAGACCATTATCGTTGCCACCGGAGCGTCGCCGCGCCTGACCGGAATTCCCGGCGAAAAAGAACTTTACGGCGGCAAGGGCGTAACGACCTGCGCAACTTGTGACGGCGCCTTCTATCGCAAGATGGATGTGGTGGTTATCGGCGGCGGGGACAGCGCGGCTGAGGAAGCGCTTTTCCTGACGCGTTTCGCGAGCAAGGTTTATCTCGTTCATCGCCGCGATTCGCTGCGGGCCTCGAAAATCATGGCGGACCGCGCCACGTCCCATCCGAAAATTCAGTGTGTTTGGGACAGCGTGCCGGTTTCCGTCGAAGGCATCGCGGAAGGAGCGGTGAGCGGTCTCAAGGTGAAGCACCTGAAGACGGGCGTTGAGTCGGTCTTGCCCGTCAAAGGGGTATTTGTTGCGATCGGTCATGTCCCCAACACCGAACCGTTCAAGACCGCGGTGGATACCGATGATCAAGGCTACTTCGTTCCGACCGGACACAGTCAGGTTAGAACCAAAACTCCGGGCGTCTACGTCGCCGGCGATTGCGCCGACCATCACTACCGCCAAGCGATTACGGCAGCCGGAATGGGCTGTCAGGCCGCGATCGAAGCCGAACGCTGGCTGGCGGGGAAAGGCGGATAAGTTGAGCGAAGGATCACCTAGCACTAGGTTGGCTGGATTTCTCCGGCGGATCGCCGATTTATCTAACGGAAAAATCCGCGCGGAAATCGGAGCTCGAACTTGCGTCCACGGACGCACCGCTTTGCGCTGGGGTATGCCCCGTTTCTCTCGCACCCCAATTACGTTCGTGTTCACGTCGTTGCTTGCCCTCGGCTGCGGTCTGTTGTCCGCGCAGCCGCAGGACGTTTATCCCGTGCGTCCCGCCGGCGCGAATGAAGCCCGGTCCCTCAACGGCAGCTGGCATTTCAAATATATCGCCGGTTCAGATCTCGGAGCAGAGGCCAACTTTCAGAATTCCACTTTCGCCGATGCGTCGTGGAAAACCATCACGGTACCGGGCCATTGGGAATTGCAGGGATTTGCCAAACCCCGATACGCCCAAGTCGACGACGGAACCGGACTCTATCGCGAAGTTTTTCAAGTCCCGCCTTCGTGGCAGGGCCAACGCGTCTTCCTGCGCTTCGATGGCGTACTCTATGGTTTCCACGCGTGGGTCAACGGAATCGAAATCGGATCTTGGGCAAGTGCCTACAATCCGTCGTCGTTCGATATCACCGATGCATTGAAACCAAGCGGTGATAATTTACTCGCAGTGAAAGTGAGCACGCACAGTCACGGCTTCGAGTTCGACACGAATGACTGTTGGGCGCTTTCAGGGATTTATCGCGATGTCACTTTGTTCGCGGTGCCGACGGTCCATGTCACGGGTTTCAAATCGTTCACCCAATTGCAATCCAACGGGACCGCCATTCTACACGTAGCGGTCGACACCAACACGCCCGCGACCGGCAAAGGAACGCTGCGGACGATCGACGGCCAAACCGTCGGGGAATTTGCGTTCACCTCGCAGACCGACACGACGATCACGGTTACGCATCCGCAATTGTGGTCTGCGGAGAGGCCGACTCTATACACCCTCGAACTGGCTCTCGCGTCCGGGCAACAGATCACCGAAAAGATCGGTCTTCGCGAAGTGACCATCGTCGGTGGCGTGCTGCAGCTGAACGGCCGGCCGATCAAACTGCATGGTGCCGACCACCACGACATCTGGCCGGTCAACGGCCGGGTTGCGACCGAGGAACTCATGCGGCGGGATCTCGAATTAATGCGGGCCGCCAACATCAATTTCATCCGCACGTCGCATTATCCACCCCATCCGCGGTTCCTCGAGCTTTGCGACGAAATGGGTTTCTACGTCATGGACGAGATTCCTTTCGGCTTTGGGGATGAGCACCTGCGAGATCCCGCCTATCAGGAAACGTTGCTCACCCGCGCCCGCGCCACGGTTCATCGCGATCGCAATCGTCCTTGCGTGCTCATCTGGAGCGTCGGCAATGAAAATCCCAATACTCCGCTGACCTTCGCCACCGGTCAGGAGGTGAAGAAGCTGGATCCATCCCGGCCAATCTGTTTCCCGCAAGTCGGTTCGTACTTCGCCAAGAGTTACCACGAGTTACCTGACTGGGTGGATATTTACGCGCCGCACTATCCGGAAGTCGCCACCGTGGCCAAGTATGCGCGGGAGCTCACCCGTCCAATTATTTTCACCGAATACGCCCACGCGCTCGGCTTGGCGTCCGGTCGCATCGAAGCCGAATGGGCAATCATGCAGGCCAGCCCGCGCATCGCGGGCGGTGCAGTGTGGATGTTTCAGGATCAGGGCATCCTCCGCACCAGCGAAAAACCGGTGGATCGCAGCGCACCCACCATCACCGTTTGGCCGGACGCGACGCATTTCTATGACACTTCCGGCAATGGCGGCATGGATGGAATCGTTTATTCCGACCGCACGCCGCAAACGGACTACTGGGAAGTGCGAAAGGCATATTCACCGGTACACATTGCGGCACGGGATATCGCGCTCCGGTCCGATGAAAAAACCATCAGCGTGCAGTTGGAAAACCGTTTTGATTTTCGCTCGCTCGATGGAATGACGCTCACCTGGGCCTTCGTGCGCAACGGATCGTCCATCGCCAACGGCACAGTGAGTCTGCATGCCGCGGCGCAGGCGACGGAAGCCGTCATGCTGCAAATTCCCAATGAACTGAGCAACGCCGACGGCAACTACGACTGGCTGGAACTGCGGTGCCTTAACGAACAGGGCACTTCATTCTACGAGCGAACGCTGCGCCTCAGAAGAAATTCGCCGAGCACACCGAGCAACTTGATCGAATCCGAGTTAACAGCGGGGAAGCTTGAGGTTCGTGAATCGCCCGACGCGGTAAAGATCATCCACGACAAGTTCACTCTTTCACTTTCGCGAAAGACCGGGGAAGCGCAGTTGACCGACGCCGCTGGCACGATCCTCGCCGCAGGATTTCTGCCCCACGTCGGAAGGAAATTCACCGAGGCCGAACGGTTGCGTGCGCTCAAGAGTTCCATCTGGCAAGGGGCGTTGGTCACCGCTGCGGAACCGCCGAAGATTGAGATTCACCACGACGCCGATGGCATTTCCATTGTGGTCAGCGGACGGTACGCGAGACCGGACACGGCGGGACAATTCCTCTCCGGCACCTACACTTTGCACGTAAAAAATAATGGGGGGATCGAGGTAAACTATGAATTTCACCCGGACGCCGGCAGCACCGGGCATCTGCTCGAAGCGGGCCTGGCTCTGCTCGTGCCGACGGCGGCCAGCGAATTTCGCTGGATCGGCACCGGTCCGTACGCGGGCTATCCCGGCAAGGAAGCGCTCAACGAATTCGGCATTTTCCATCTCACCCGGGAAGATCTCCATTTTCAAGGTAATCGACGCGGCGTTGAACTCGCCGCACTGACGCGGCCCGCCGGTGAGGGACTCGTTATAATTTCTCCCGATCCAACGGACATCGCCGTTGAAAAGGAAAACGACGGAACGATGTTGAGCCACAACGCGCTTCTCTCCGGCCTCGGCAACAAGGGCGTCGGCCCGGAAACAGCCATTGCCGCGGAGTCTGCGCGCATCGCGGGACATTTTACCGTCGTTCCGCTCAACTCCGCGTGGCCAGCTGCGTTAACGAGATGGCTCGGGTCTCCCACAGCGACGGTCAACGCATTCCAGCCATTTTATCATAGCTACGATCAGTAGGATCTTAGTG
>JAYVMJ010000649.1:0-9734 GCA_043759025.1 Verrucomicrobiota bacterium
ACGACAAGCCCGCATCGTCCGGGTTCCTCGGCTCACTGCCGCAGGGGACATTATGTCGATGGTTTCGTTTCAGCCGAATCGGCGCCGTCCGGCGGCTTCACCTTAAAATCAATCGGTATTCTCACCCGCGTAACAACCGGCTTTCCGTTCTGGTGCGGTGGCTGGAACCACCACGCGGAAACGGCCTGAACCGCCGCATAGCCAAAAGCCGGATCGCTTGCGCTGACCACACGCGGCAGTTTGGCAGGTCCTTTTTCGTCGACCAAAACCTCGATCACCGTCTTGCCGGTGGTCGCCTTGTCTAAAAGCTCCCGTGGGAATGCCGGCTTTTTGATCGAAAGCGGCTGCAGCGGCAGATCCAGACTATCCGCCGAAACGATTCTGTCGGGATGCTTTTTTCCAAGCCCAGCAACCAGTCGCCATCGTCGTCAGGGAGGTGGGTGCGATCGAACTCCTGCTCGAAATTAATCAGCATTCGCGTCGGCTTCCCATCCTTCAACGCCGGATCAAAGATGAATCTTTCCAACGCCGCCGTGAGTGCCTGGCCAAACTCCGGCTTGTCCGCCGACTTGATTTTTACCATCGCCACGCGCCCATCCGGTCCCACCAACACGGTCGCCGTCGCCTTGCCGCTGACTTTCTCCTGCCATTGCGCGTAAGGATACACGGGAATCTGCACGCTGCGGATTTTTGCCGGCACATTGTAGCGAAGTTCCGGCGGCAACTTCGATTGATCGGGGCGTCCGTGGATCTGGAAGAGGTTGTCGCCGCCGTCATTCATCGCAAATTGAATGGGTTGACGCACGGTGACCTTGGTCTTCACCCCATCGATCTCCGCGGGGTTGAACTTCCACTTCAGAATCGCCTCCAATGCCGGTTGGTCAAACGCCGGATTATCCGAGTCCGCGATCACTGGGTTTCGCACGGAACCATCGCGATCCACCATAAAATCGACCGTCACCTTCGCGTTGATGCCGAATTTCGCCATCACATACGGATACTCGGGTTCGACTGCATTTAGCACCTTCGGCGGGACGTATTCGCCACTATTTTTCGGCCACGGAGAAAGACAGCAAACCCGACAGGGTGATTTCAGCGGCGACCGGTTTTCCGCCCTGCCGGGCCGGCGTAAACCGCCAATTCCTCAAAGCCGCCTCCACCGCCTTCTGGATTCGCTCGTCAACTCCTTCCTCCACTTTCGTCTGAACGATGGCGCCTGATTCGTCGAGGCTGAGCTTTACCGGGGCGCATCTCAGTTTTTGGAAGGGTCGAAGTTGCCGACGTGAGGGAAGAGGCGATGCCAGCGGCCATTTCGCTAGAATGTCTCCAGGCACATCAACGCCTCGTCGCCGGTTTTGGACCAAAATTGGCCCGGCCGCTTGAAGCGGCATTGGTATTGGCGGCAGGTCGATTCCATCGCGCCGCTGCCGATGGGTTCGCCGCGTTGTTGGCCAGCGGCGTAATCCATCCGGTGGCGGTGGCTGTCCAGATAGTTGATTTCGCGTTGCACGATTCACGCCGTGTGGCGTCGAGCGAAGTGAGCGCCTCGCGCAGATCGGCGATGACTTGGGGAGCGCCGCTTTGGTCGAGCTTGGCCAGCAGCGGTGCGATCCACGCTCGCGCCGTCGGTGTGCCCGCACCGTGGAGCGCGTCGGCGACCGCCCACAGATGCTGTTTAGCGTGATAGGCGTCGAGCCGCTGGCGCGCTTGGGGGAAGCGATCATCCGCGAGATTCCAAATCCACACGGCGCCATCGGCCACGATGAGCACATCGGCTGCCCGGCCCAGCCCGTGGCGGCTGGCCTCCGCCCAGATTTGGTCGCGCAGGGCGTCGAGGCCGCCGCGCGTCATGACGTAACCGCGGCTCAAGATCACCGGCCGGCCCCCGGCGGTCTCGGCCCGCTGGCTCAAGCGAAAACAGGTGCCGCCATAGACCCAGTGCCAGCGACCGGGTTCTTCGCCGAGCGCGCGCTGCGCCGCACTTTCACCCCACTGGTCGCGTTCGCGGATATTCCAGGCGTCCAGTTCGATCACCAGCGTGAACGGGGCCAGCGGCAGCTCCAGTTGCAGTTCGCGCGCTTGCTGCGCACAGCCTTCCGGGGTTTGCATCTGCCCGGTCGAGGTGGTCGCGCTGCGCCTGGGCGCGTTCGCCTTGGCGCCGGGCTTCCCGGTCGAGGGTGGCGCGCGGCAGCTTCACGCCCGTCAGCCGCTCGACCACCGCACTGGCCTCGGCCACGGGCAGTTTGCTCACCGCCAAAGCAGCCATCTCCTGTACACTGGGCGAGTAACCGGCGGTGTCTTCCAGTCCGAGCGCGGTGTCAGCCGGGAAACGCCATTTATGGCAACGTCGGCACCAGCCGCGCATGCGCCGAATCACCACCGGGCCGAAACGACTTTCAAACGTGCGCGCGTGGCCGCCAGTCGCCCGCCTCAGCGGCCCGCCGCAACCCGGGCAGCGCGGCGGCGTAGCGTCCGCTTTGGCCTGCGCCGCTTCTTCCAGCACCCGGCGCGACACCTCGCGGGTCTGCTGCAAGACAAGTTCTTCAAGATGGCCGAGATTCTGGTTGCTCGCCTGGACGCTCGCACTCAGCCCCGCCTGCAATCGGGCCGTCCAAGCGGGCAGTTCACGTTGCATCGCACTCAGAACCACAGGAGCGGACGCCTTCGTCCCCTCCGACCCAGCGCAAATTTCGCAAGTGTTCATCCACCCGTTATATCACCTGTGGCAACTGCCTGCTCAAAAACTGAGATGCGCCCCGCCCAGCCCGGGGCCTCGCACGCCCAAGCGGCCGGCGGCGACCCCCATCAGCTCAAAGCCTGTTATCGTTTTCTCAATAACGAGAACCCGGAACTGAACGTGACGAGCCTGCTGCAAACCCACCGCACCCAAACCCTGCGGCGGATAAAAAAATCTCCGCTCGTGCTCCTCGTGCAAGACACCACTGATTTGAACTTCTCCAGCCGGCCCCACTGCACCGGCCTGGGCGAGACTACGGCCAACCAAACCGGGGCCAAAACGCGCAGCCTCAAGCTGCACAGCTCCCTGGCCCTCGAGGCCGAGAGCGGGCTGCCCCTGGGCGTCTTGCGCCTGCACGGCTATGCGCCCGCATCCGCCCGAGGCAAAAACCCTCATCGGCCCCATCGGGGAAAAAGATTCCCACCGCTGGCTCGCCGCGTATCAGGATGCCAGCGACATCGCCGCCCTGCTGCCCGGCACCCGGATCGTGAGCGTGGCCCGACCGGGAGGGTGACATGTTCGAGCTGTTCGATTACCGCCGCCGCCAGTCCGGCCCCAAGGCCGAGCTGTTGGTGCGGGCCAAGTGGGATCGCCAGTTGGCGGACACGGAGGCCACGCTCTTCGCCGAACTGGCCGCCGCCCCGCCGGCCCGGACGGCGAAAATCGCCGTGCCGCGCCAGCGCGAACACGTGGGCAAACCCTCCGCCCCCGGCCGGCCGGCGCTGGCCGCGCGCGAGGCCGTCGTCGAGGTGCGCTATAAAGAAGTGACCCTAAACTCGCCCCAGACACCGACGCAGCGCGACCGGACGCCGCTGCGCTTGTGGGCAATCCTGCTGGAGGAAAAAAGTCCGCCTGAGGGCGCGACCGCCGTGCGCTGGGTATTGTTGACCACCGTGCAGGTGGCCTCGGCGAAGCAGGCCCTCAAGTGCATCCGCTGGTATGGCCGGCGCTGGCGGATCGAGCAATGGCATCGCGTGATGAAGAGCGGCTGCAAAATCCTCGAACATCAAAACCACGACGCCACCGTCCTGCTGCGCGCGATCACCCTCGACGCCGTGATCGCCTGGCGGATCATGCTACTGGCACTGCTGGGCCGCACGCTGCCCGGGCTGCCGGCCGACCTGCTGTTCGACCCGGGCGAGTGCGCGGTGCTCGCGCTGTTGAGTTCGAAAAAAAACTCTGCTTGGGTGCAGCCCTGATCGTGATCGCCCGACTCGGCGGCTATCTGGCCCGCACCGGCGACGGTCCGCCCGGCTTCGAGTGTCTGGGAAGAGGCTACGTCCTGTTTGACGCGATGGTCCGAATTACAAAACGCACCAAGGGGGCCGCTCAAAACAAATGCCGCCAGATACGCCGTCGCAAATTTATGGGCCAAGCGCAGAGATAGCCTTCATTTTCTAAGTCCGACAGGCTGCTAGCTTCATAAAAAACAAAACTTGTTTTATTAGAACGAGTTAAATGGTGGAGGTGAGGGGGGTTGAACCGCCTCGCCGCCTTGAAGCTAAGTCGCTCGATTAGCGCGGACTTAGTTACTGGTTAATGTTTTAGAACGAGAAAATGAGAGCAGAAAAGTGCAACGAATTGAAGCCAAAAACATGTTTTTTGGCAACCTTTTGGCAACCTTCGGTAACGGAAATCTGTACCGCGTTGCTCTTGAGAAACCCACAATGGGAAACAATCGGTGATTCGCAGGGTATTGCACGAAGCAGCAACTGACCATAACAGTTATCGAACGAATCCCTCTTTTAATATCCCCGTGAATCCAGATAGCGCCACGCAACGCATGAATGAGCTTCGCCGAATGTTGGGTGAGCTTCGCGAGCAGGCAACGAAAACAGAGGAGGAGATCGCCTGGTTGCAGTCCCAAGGGCAACTACCCTTGCCCATGTCCGCGCAACCCACGGTCGAATCGGCCCACCACTCACCAGCTGAAAAAATCACCCTGTTCCTGGACCTCTTCGGCACGCGCCGCTCAGTTTATCCCAAACGCTGGGAAAACTCGAAGACCAACAAGTCGGGATACTCCCCTGCCTGTGACAACGAATGGCGACAGGGAGTCTGCCGCAAACCGCAGGTGAAATGTACGGAATGCGCTCACCAAAAATTCCCCCCGCTGGATGCGCGTGCGGTGGAATTGCATCTCCGGGGTCTCGCCACACTCGGCGTCTATGCCATCGCCGAAGACAATACCTGTCGATTTCTGGCTGCGGATTTCGATGGTGAGGGGTGGAAAGAAAACGTCGCGGCCTACCGCGAGGCGGGAGCAAAGACAGCGATGACAATCGCCATCGAACGGTCGCGCTCAGGCACCGGCGCACATGCATGGATTTTCTTCTCTGAGCCGGTTCCTGCGGAGTTCGCCAGAAAGCTTGGCACAATTCTCCTGGCCCAAGCCGCGGCGACCCGTCCAAGCATGGGCCTCGAAACATTCGACCGTCTATTTCCAAACCAGGACACAATATCTCCCGGCGGCTTTGGAAACCTGATCGCGCTCCCCTTGGCCAGACAACCACGACAGGCAGGCAACACCCTCTTTCTCGACGACCAGTTTCAGCCCATCACCGATCAGTGGGAGTATCTCGCCAGGCTCCTGCGCCCATCCATGCAGCAGGTCCATGAACTCGTCGCCCGGATGGCACCGCTGCCTCCTCAGCCCCAACAACAGTCGTCCGAGATGCCCGATCTTGTGCTTCGATCCGAAGAGGCGGCCCTGGACCTCTCTCGACCGACAATTCGAAAAGGGATGATGTCAGGTGAAATCACGATTCGACTGGATTCCAAAATTCACATCGCGAGAACATTTCCGGTCGCAGTACTTGCCGCGCTCAAACGTTTGGCCACGTTCGCCAATCCGGTCTTTCACGAAAAACTCCGGCTGCGTTTTCCGACTTTTGACACGCCTCGTTTCCTGTTCGCGGGTGAGTGGCACCCGGACAGATTGCTGCTGCCCCGGGGAATCCTTGAACCTTGTCTTCAAATCCTTGAGGACTCCGGCGCTGAGGTCTGCCTCCAAGACCAGCGTGAAAAAGGCACGCGCTGTGTCTGGACTTTCGGCGCGGAGTTGCGCCCGGAACAACAACGGGCCGTCCGCGAAATGGAGCAGCACGATATCGGCATTCTCTGCGCGCCGCCCGGATCGGGAAAAACGGTGATGGGCTGTGCGCTAATTGCCCGCCACAAAACATCCGCTATGGTGCTCGTTCATCGGGCGGTGTTACTCGATCAATGGAAGGAAGCGGCCATGAATTTTCTTGGACTGAAAAAGAAGGAAATCGGGGTCTGGAAGGGATCAAAACCTCGTCTGACCCGTCGTCTGGACATTGCGATGCTACCGAGTTTATCGCGGGCCACCGACTTTGCGGCCGCTTTCGCTGGCTACGGACTTATCATTGTGGACGAATGCCACCATATCCCGGCGGCTACGTTTGAACTCCTCCTCAAGGCATGCCCCGCCCGACGGATTATAGGGCTGACCGCGACACCCTACCGGAAGGACCATCTTGAAAAGCTCTTCCTTCTGCAATGCGGGCCCATTCGTCACATCTTAAAAACAGCGGATACTAACGAGGAAGGCAGAGCCGTCATCGTGAGACGAAGCACCATCACCATGCCGCAAAGTACCGGACAGCCTCCCATCCACGAAGTGTGGGACGCCTTGGTTGCCGACGAAGGGAGACTCCAGCGAATCGTCGCTGACATTTTCGCCTGCATTGAAGAGGGCCGCTGCCCACTCGTTTTGGCGGACAGAAAACTTTACTTGGACAAAATCGATGAGGCGATCAAATCGAACCCAAGAGCAGACGGCGTGTCCTGCTATCGAATGGAAAGTGGCGTGGGGAAAAAAGCGCGAAATGCAATTCGCGAAAAGATCGATGCACATTACCAAAATGAGCAACCCTTCGTTCTCCTCGCGACGGCCTCTCTGGTGGGCGAAGGCTTCGATTTGCCGCAGCTCGACACGCTGATTCTCGCGATGCCGCTGTCCTTCAAAGGACGCCTCATCCAATATGCAGGTCGGCTTCATCGAACGCACGCAGGCAAAGCCTCGGCACGCATCTACGATTACCTTGATGACAACCACGCGCTGACTCGGGCAATGTTCCAGCGGCGCTCAATCGGATATCGCCAGATGGGCTACAGGGTTGAGATGGACGATGACCGCGCCGAAGGAATTCCTGCCCTGGGTCTCTCCACTTAAATTTAGTTCAATAGCTATCGTTGAATTTCGTTTTGACACATTTAGGATCGGCGCGAGTAGCTCCGGCGACTCCCTGCAAGCTCGGCCCACCAAACCAACCGGCACCTTCACAGCAAAAAAGGACGGAAGGAAACGGCTGGGCTTTTTGCAAAAACATCACCCACTCCCGACAAAGGACGGGTCCAGCCAGAGACAAAACGGAGAGATTTCGACATGGCTCTCTCTGAATCAGAGCTTTATTTTCCTATAAAAGCCTGTTTTGGTGCATACCGAAATAGCAGTTATGAGGACAATTAAGCCCATCCGCACCGAACGCGACCTTGCCGCCGCCGTGGAGGAAACCCTTCGCAGCGACACGGATTTGTCGTGGCACGTCACGCGCGCGGAGCACCTCGCCGATAAGACCCGTGCCGATGCCGTGGTGCATCTCAAAGTCGGCGGCAAAGATTTCCCCTTCCTTGCAGATTTCAAGCTCAAGCCGACGGCGGATTTGATTGAGACCCTCTCGCATCGTGCGGCACCGCACAATCACCCTTGGCTCCTAGTCACGCCCCGCCTCAGCGAACGCTTCGTTGAATTATGTCGGAAGGCCGGGGTTGCCTGCCTTGATCTGAACGGCCGCGTGTGGATTCGTCGCGGCACCGTGCTGGTGGACCGCATTCCGCCCGCGAGTCGCAAGCCAATCGTTGCCGCTCCGCACGAGCCGGATCTGTTTTCGGCCAAGAGTTCACGGGTGGCACGCGCATTCCTGTCCCCCCGGTCAACGTGGACTCAAGCGGAGTTAGCGGCAGCAACCGGCGTCAGCCGGCCCCTCCTTTCCAAGCTCTTGGAAACTCTAAACCGGCAGGGCTTTGTCCGCCGTGACGGCAGCAAGCGCGGCGGCCAGTGGATTGCGGCGCAGGCGGACCCGTTGCTGGACGAATGGGCGCGCAGGGATGTTTGGACGCGCCGTGTCGTCGTCCATCAATATTCCATCCTCGTCCCGGCGTTGGAGCCTGCCGCCCGTCAGCTCGCCGCCGCGTTGGGCACCTCGCGCCTCGCGTTTACCCAATGGTTCGCCGCGCAGCTTCGTCATCCCTACACGGAATCGCCCGTGCTCTCCGCCTACGTCGATGCGTTGCCGTCCGCCGATGTCCTGAAAGCGCTAAACGCTCGTGAAGTCCCTTCCGGTGGACGCCTCTGGCTCATCCGTCCGCAGGACGATGGGGTGTTTCAATTTACTCAAACCATCGAAGGCTTGGTGTTGGTTTCAGACGCGCAAATCTACCTCGACCTTCTCCAAACCGGGCAGCGTGGTCCCGATGCCGCCGATACCCTGCGCCGCTGGGAAGGTTTTCGCCGATGACTAAGCACCCGCATCATCACGCTTACCCGGAGGGCAGCACCGATCTCGCCACGGCTGCGCTTCTCACTGTATGGAGTTCGCTCGGCGACTACCAAAACGACATCGTGCTCGTCGGAGGACTCGTGCCCAAATTCCTCTGCAATCACCCACCTGAAGCGTTGCCGGCTGTGACGATGGATGTAGACCTTGGCATCGCCCTCGGTGCAACCGGCGGACAATATGGCACGCTAACCTCCCATCTTCAGGGCATCGGGTTTAAAGTCGGTTTCGCCGGGACCTCAAGGGCCTCACCATCTTCGTAGATTTTCTGACCGAGGCCGACAAGCCGGGTCAAACCGCCGCGATGGTTGACGATCTTCCGGTCAGTTCGTTTCCGGGCATCAACCGTGCGCTCGTTCTGCACCGCATGGTCACAGTCACCGGCACCGATGTATTCGGCGGCAAACAGAGCTGCGCAATCAAGGTGTGCGAAGTCGGACCTTTTCTCGCCCTCAAACTCAATGCCTTCGCCAACCGCCAGCAGCCGAAGGATGCCTTCGATGTTTACAAGACCGTCCTGCACTACGATGGCGGCGTGGTCGCGGCGGCTCAAGGGTTTCGCGCGGAAGCCGAATCCAACTCGGGTTTCCGCGTCGCGAGTGATACACTCGGAGTGCATTTCACCACGGCTGACGGCAGCGGCCCGACACGATGCGCAGAATTCATGATTGGCGGGCTGGAGGGCCAGATGCCGGCGGCCGATTTCGATGTTCGGCGCAATCAAATCCGGGAGGAAATGGTTGGGGTGGCCCGCCTGCTGCGAAATGAATAAGACGCGCAGAAATCGAGGAGAACAGAAACTGGAACCCCAGCGGTTCGGACGTAATAGCTTCGACGGAGCAAGAGGCGAAAACTTTGAGCGGCTGAGTTGGACTGGCTTACATGGCCCAGTCGGCGCAAAGCAGAGCGCTTGCGCGAGGACTTCCTTCACGGCTGCTTCCTGAAGATCAGGCGGATAGCCAAAACGATTGAGGATGCGTTTCACCATCACCCGAATTTTTGCCTGAGCTCCCTCACGCAGCGTCCAGTCGATGGTGACGCTATTGCGGACTTGGGTGACGAGTTCGGTCGCGATGACGCGGAGCTTGGCGTCACCCATCGCCTGCACGGCACTTTCATTGGTCGCGAGTGCGTCGTAGGAAGCGATCTCCTCGTTGCTGAGCCCAAGGTCGGCACCGCGCTGGTCGGCTTCGCTGAGTTGTTTCGCCAGTTTGATGAGTTCCTCGATGACCTCCTGGGTGGAGATAGCCCGGTTGTGGTATGCATTGAGTGTACGCTGGAGCAGTTCGGAAAACTGGCGGCTTTGCACAAGATTACGTGTCATTCTATCTTGATCTCATCCTTGAGCAGCTTCGCCAGGAGTTCGGCGGCCACGTTTTTATGTTTGAGTCCGCGCACCTCGGCGAGGAATTGGT
>JAYVMJ010000650.1:0-8489 GCA_043759025.1 Verrucomicrobiota bacterium
CTTGGGCCGGAAATCGCGCAGGATTTCCGAATCGCTCCAATAGTTGAATTGACCGTTGAGCGTGAGGTGTTCGCCGAGGGTTTGTTGGTGACTCCATTCGAAATAGGACCGGTCGCGGGGAACGGGATCGCCAAGAACGTCCGTTTTGCGGTCGCCGCCATCGTTGATATAACCCGACCGAAAATAGCCCGAAACCTCACCGTCCGCATTCGAATGATGGTAAGTGCCGGACGGCCCGATCATTACTCCGCGGGAAGTATAAATGCCCAGGTCGGCCCCCAGTTTCAGGTCGGATGAAACGGGAATATGCAGGCCGAATTCGGCGATGGCTCCGAGGTTGCCGCGATAGCCCAAGGTGCCGGTGAGGTAGGAGACAAAACTGGAATCGATCGCCTGTTGAAAACTGTGCAGCGACAGGAAGCGGTTGCCCATCAACCCAAGGCTGAGGCCGTCGGCGCGGACGATTTTCCCCTTCGCGTAGGTGAGGTGGTTGGCGTGGAACGAAGGGGTATAACTGGCGTTCTCGCGGAAAAAAACCGTGGCATTCGTAAATACCATTTCGTCCAGTGTTCCGTCGGCGGTGTCGCCGGAAAGATAAATGGGGAATTCCCCAAGGCGAAGGTTGCGGACATGCAGGGCTTTCGTGGCCATGTTGTAAGTCCCGCTGTCGGCCAGCATCCGTCGCTTGCCGTAGGTGAGGACGAAATGACCGGTGGCGGTCGCCAAGCTGCTTTTCTGATTGAAACGGATTTCGTCCGCCGTGAGCAAAATTTCCCCGTAAACCAAACGCGCATGGTCCTTGAAAACCAGTTCGCCGGTATCGAGATCGTAGACGGCATTTTTTTCGCTCGTGACGACCGGTTGCACCGGTTGCGCGCGCGCGAAGTTGACCACGAGGCAAAACACGGCGGCGGAAACTGAAAAAAAGCGAGAGACTCGGGCCAAAAGCATGGGTCTGAAGTGGAGTGGGGAGGCGACTGGCGCAATGAGATTTCCCGTCCTGCATCCGCTCGAAGGGCGCGATGGCTCCGTTTCGGCTAGACGCGGCTGAAGACCTCGGCACAGTTCACCTCGTCCGACGCGCATTTTTTCATTTCGTGCCTTTTTTTTCGACACGACCGGAAAATCCTTAAATTCAAAACCAGCCAAAGTCCCGTGATCATTCCAGTCAACGAGCTGAACGCATTTCTCGGTAATCATCAGGCGAACCCGCACGGCTGGCTCGGCATGCATCCTCTCACGCAGAAGAGTATAGCGGGTGTCGTGGTCCGGGCGTTCGTGCGTGACGCGGTAAAGTGTTCAGTGGTGGAGCTGGACGCACCGGGAACGCCGGCGCACGCGATGGAGTTGCTGGCGATCGAGGGATTCTTCGAACTTTTCATTCCCGGCAAAAAAGTTTTCCGTTATCAGATCCGTTACGAGACGTCGTGGGGCGACATCCACCAAGTCTACAACGCCTACTCGTTCCTCCCGTCGCTCTCGGCGCAGGACCTTTATCTTTTTAATGAAGGCAACGAGCATCGCATCTACGATAAATTGGGTGCACACCTGCGCCGGATGGGCGATGTGCCGGGCGTTTCATTTGCGGTCTGGGCACCGGCGGCTTCGCGGGTGTCGCTCGTGGGTAATTTTAACGGCTGGGATGCGCGTTACCATCCGATGCGCCCGCTCGGTAATTCCGGGGTGTGGGAGTTGTTCGTGCCGGACCTTCGTGAGGGCGAAATCTACAAGTTCGCCATTTGGGACCAGCAGGGTCACATGCGGATGAAAACCGATCCGTACGGCACGTATTTCGAGGCGCCCCCGAACAACGCGGCGATCATCAAGGATGTCAGCCGTCACCAATGGAACGACGGTGAGTGGATGGCCCGGCGCACTTCAGAAGCGGGGAAATTGGATCGTCCGATTTCAATTTACGAAGTTCACCTCGGCTCGTGGCGCCGAAATGCAATCGAAGCAAACCGGCCGCTAACCTATCGTGAACTCGCGCCGCTGTTGGCGGATTACGTGGTGGAAATGGGTTTCACTCACATCGAGGTGATGCCGGTCAGCGAATTTCCGTACACTGGTTCATGGGGCTATCAGGTGTCGGGCTATTTCGCGCCGACCCACCGCTGGGGCACGCCGGAGGATTTCCAATTCTTTGTCGACCACCTGCACCAACGCGGCATCGGCATCATCGTGGATTGGGTTCCGGCCCATTTCCCCCGTGACAGTTTCGCGCTCGCGGAGTTCGACGGATCGCACCTTTACGAGCATGCGGATCCGCGGCTCGGTGCGCACATGGATTGGGGGACGCTTATTTTCAACTACGGCCGCCATGAAGTTCGGTGTTTCCTGATCGGTAGCGCGCTGTCCTGGCTGGAGCGCTACCACATCGATGGACTGCGTGTGGATGCGGTAGCGTCGATGCTTTACCTCGATTATTCCCGCAAGTCCGGCGAGTGGATTCCCAACCAATATGGCGGTCGGGAAAATCTTGAGGCGATCGGGTTCCTGAAACAGGCGAATGATCTCGTGCATCACTATTATCCCGGCGCGCTGATGATTGCCGAAGAATCCACCTCCTACGCGATGGTCAGCAAGCCGACCCGCGATGGGGGTCTTGGTTTCGACTTCAAGTGGAACATGGGCATGATGCACGACACGCTCACGTATTTTCAGAAGGATCCCATTCATCGCAAATGGTCGCACGACAAGCTGACGTTTGGCATGATTTACCAGTACTCGGAAAATTTCATTTCCGTCTATTCGCACGATGAAGTGGTGCACTTGAAAGGTTCGATGCTCGGAAAAATGGGGGCCGGAAGCATTTCGGAAAAGGCCGCCAATCTGCGCGCACTTTATGGCTACATCTGGCTGTACCCGGGCAAAAAGCTCCTCTTCATGGGCAGCGAATTTGGCCAGCGATCCGAGTGGAATCACGGCGCCGGCCTGGAGTGGCAGTTACTTCAACAACCCGAACATGCCGGTCTCAAGAAATTGGTGTGTGATCTCAATCACCTTTACACCAACGAGCCCATATTGGGCGCCAGCGATTTTCGGCCGAGCGGTTTCCGTTGGGTTAATTGCACTGACGGCGATAGCAGTGTGATCAGTTTCCTGCGTTTGGATGACGTGCAGAAAGCCGCGTATTTGGTCGTGAGCAACTTCACGCCGCTCACCCGGACCCGTTACAACGTTGGCGTGCCGTATCACGGTTATTGGAGCGAGGTCCTCAATACCAATTCGCAATATTACGGCGGTACCGGTTTCGGCAATCACGGCGGACGCCAGTCCAGCACGGCTCTGGCCGACGGCTACGAACAGTCGATCAACCTGACGCTCCCGGGTTTGTCCACGTTGGTGTTCAGGTGGAATGCGAAAGAGTAGGGCGCGACTCGTCGATGTCCCCAAACCGCCCCGCGTAACAGCGGGCTACTTCTTGGTGACTTTGCGGAGCAGGTAGGTCGCCATCCGGGTTGAGTTTTTGATGTCGATCTCGCCTTGTGGATCGAACGCAAAATTATTGCCCAGCAGTTTCATGGTTACTTCCGAAATCTGGATTTCCCCGGGCTGGCCGTGCGATTCCATGCGGCTGGCAATGTTCACGGTGTCGCCCCACAAATCGTAGGAGAATTTTTTTGTGCCGATAATTCCGGCCACCACGGGACCGCTGTTCATGCCGACCCGGATACTCCATTCGAGCTGATGCCGTCGGTTGAAAAGACGTACCGCCTCCAGCATTTCAAAAGCGGCGTTGGCGCAGGCTTCGGCATGATCCTCCCGAATGGAAGGAACGCCGCTGACCAGCATGTAGGCGTCGCCGATGGTTTTGATTTTCTCGAGTTCGAACTGTTCTGCGATCCGGTCGAAGCCCGAAAATATTTCGTTCAACAACTGCACCGTGCGATGCGGGGATTGTTTGGAGGCGATGCGGGTGAATCCCACGATGTCGGCAAACAGCACCGTGGAATCGATGAAGCTGTCGACAATCGTGCGTTGCCCGGCCTTGAGCCGTTCGGCGATCGCCTTCGGCAGGACGTTTAGGAGGAGACGCTCCGATTTTGCGCGCTCCACTTGAAGCTGGTCGAGATACGCCTGTTCCTGATCCCGAAGTCGTTTCTTCTCCAGCGATGCGGTAATTCTCGCCCGGAGAATGACCGGGTTGAACGGTTTCGGCACGTAATCTTCCGCACCAGCTTCGATGCACCGCACATTGCTGTCCACGTCGTCCAGCGCGGTCAGCATGATCACCGGAATGTGTCGCAGGCGCGGATCGGCTTTCATGAACTCGAGCGTTTGGAATCCATCGAGGTCGGGCATCAGAATGTCGAGAAGGACGAGATCGTAATTGCCCTCCTTGAGCTTGTTCAGCGCCTCGCGCCCATTGGTGGCCTCGCTGACGTCATAACCGATTTTTTGCAATCGGCGGACCAGCATTTCGCGGTTCATGTCATCGTCGTCGACGGCGAGCAGGCGGGCGTTTGGTAATTGCGGAGCCGAGATGCCGAAATCAACCGGGGCGGCGGGAAGGGCCGGCGGCGCCATCACGCCCAAAGTCGCTTCGCCGGCAATGCCGAGATCACCGGTGGGGTCGCCGATCTCGATTTGGTCGGGATAATCCTCGCTCTCGAAAAGGCTTAAAAGGTTCTTCGCCGCGCGGAGAATTTTTTCCAGATCCTTGACCAGTTCCGCGTGGTGGTCGTCCCGCGCCTCATCGAGGCAAAGTTCGGCGTACCCGATGACGGCATTCAGCGGCGTGCGCATTTCGCGTCGCATGCCGGAAAAGTCGATCTTTCCCGTTTCGATTTTCCATGGAGCCAGCGCATCGTTGATCAAGGCCAACAGTTGTCCGCCGGCAGTGTGGATGCGTTTGAGATCGGTGAGGACCGTGGTGACATTGTTCTCTTCGGCCGATTCCATCAGCATTTCGCTGTAGCCGATGATTTGGTTCAGGGGCGTGCGCAGGGAATGGCGCAGCTTTGAAAGCGTTTCCAAGTCGCGCGATTTCAGCGCCTTCAAAAACGGGGTCAGCGAGCCGGGCGGCCCGCTGCCTGTCCATGAAAACTTGGTTCCGGAATCGCTCATGGTTTCGGCGGTGACTTCTTGAGCAGCTCCTCGATTTTCGCCAACAAACGGGTGAGTTCGACCGGCTTGGTGTCGAAGTCGTCGCACCCGGATTCGAGGGCCTTCACCCGATCGCTGTCCATCGCGTGCGCGGTGAGCGCGATGATGGGAATATTTTTCGTCAGGGCGTCGGCCTTGAGAATTTTGGTGGCTTCCCAGCCATCAATTACCGGTAGGCTCATATCCATCAGTATCAGGTCGGGCGCACCGCTCTTGGCCAACTCGACGCCGACTCCGCCGTCGGCGGCGATGGCGAGCGTGTAACCGCGTTTTTCCAGACGCCGCGACAGCATATCGCGATTCATTTCATTGTCTTCAACGAGGAGGATCTTTGGCATAGTGAGGGAAGTTTGAGATGATTAATTTTTCGCCAACTGGGTGGACTTCATTGCTGGTCGAATCAAGTTCGCGAGTTCGTCGCGACTGAATTCGCCCTTCCGCAAAATGGCGAGGGCCCGTGGCGTGAGACTGGCCCGCGTTTCCTGGGTAATATCCATGGAACTGATGATTACGACGGGGATTTTCGCCCAAGCAGGGTTTTTTTGCACCCGATCAAGTAGTTCAAATCCGTTCATGCCAGCCATTTTCAGGTCGAGGAGAATTATCGCCGGGGTACTTTGCTGCAGGGTGCGCAACGCCGCTTTGCCGTTGGCGACCGCCCGGTGGGGCCAGTTTTCCCGTTCCAATGTACGCGTCATCAGGGTTCGTGAATCCGCATCGTCTTCCACGACGAGAACGTGGTTGTGTCCAAATGGCGTGAGCCACATCGCAATCTCGGCGGTAAGGCGCGCGGCATCGACGGGTTTGTTGACAACGACCGTCGCGCCCAACGAGAGCGCCATCTCGGTGTCACTGACGGAACCCAGGATAATCACCGGTACATCGGTGAGTTTCGCATCGTCCTGCAATTTTGTAAGCACGGTCCAGCCATCAACCCCAGCAAGCGAAACGTCGAGGACGATGAGGTTGGGAATCTGCTGTGCAGCGAGTTCAAGTCCGTGTTGGCCGGAGTCGGCCAGCATGGGAGAATAGCCATTTTCCGAGAGCAAGTCGCTCAACACCTGGCGGATTTCCTTGTCATCCTCGATGAGGAGAATGCGCGCTTTTTCCTGGGTGGGGAAGGGGGAGCGAGTTAGTTTATCGCTTGTTTGAATCACTTTCGGCTGACCGCTTTGAACATTTGTGGGCAGGCGAATCAGGAAGGTCGAGCCGGTGCCGGCGATGCTGCTGACGGTGATATCGCCCTTCATCATTTGAGCGAATTGCTTTGAGATTGCGAGGCCGAGCCCCGTGCCGCCGTATTTGCTGGAGGTGGACGCGTCGGCCTGGCTGAACGCTTGGAACAGGCGGGAAAGTTGGGTGGGCGTCATGCCGATGCCGGTATCCACGATGGCCAGTTCAATGATGTCGTTCCCGATCCCGGTAATCCTCGTGGCGCGAAGGGTAACGGTTCCGTTTTCCGTAAACTTGCTGGCGTTGCTGAGCAGATTCAGGAGCATCTGGCGGAGCTTGGTGGCATCCGCATGCATCGTGCCGATGTTCACCGGAAAATCCAGGACGAGCTTGTTGCCTTTTTTATCGATCAACGGCGAGATCGTCGCGGCGACGTCGCTGATGATTTTCGAGAGCGGGAATGTCTCGAGGAACAGCTCCATTTTGCCGGCCTCGATCTTTGAGATGTCAAGCACGTCATTGATTAAACCAAGCAGGTGACGGGCGGCGTTGAGGACTTTGTCGAGATCGTCCGCGGTGCGGGTCGCGCCTTCGTCGCGAGCGTCCTCTTGCAGCATTTCGCTGTAACCGATGATCGCGTTGAGTGGCGTGCGCAGCTCATGGCTCATCTTGGCGAGGAAAGTACTCTTCGCTTTGCTCGCTTCCTCCGCGTCGTCGACCGCTTTTGCCAGCAAGCGGGTCCGATCTTCCACGCGGGCTTCCAGTGTGCGGTTTGCTTCCTCGAGTTTTTCGTTGGACTGGTGGATGCGTTCGCGGGCTTCTTCGGCGACGATTTTTGCGCGCTGGAGTTCGGACGTGTTCGATTGAATCGTATCGAGCATCGCGTTGAACGAGTGAATCAATTCGCCGATTTCCCCGGTAGCCGCCGCACCGACGCGGTAACTGTAATCGTTTTCGCGTTGGATATTTGCCGACACGCGGGCGAGCTCGATGATCGGCTGGGTGACGAGTGCCTGCAGTCGATAAGCGACGACGAACGCCAGCAGGACGGCCGCGAGGAAAATAATCGCGATGCCTTTCAATAGCGTGCCGGAGCGCTCAGTGTCCGCTTGGTTGAGGTCGGCTTTCAGATACAGAGTGCCCAGGGACCGACCGTCCACCAGACTGCGAATGGGAGACATCACGACCCCGCGTTCGATGCTCATCAGGCCGGAAAACCGCTGGAGAACGGGAATGGATTCGTGGGTGCCGGGACGGACAAACTGCGAAAGCAGTTTGCCATCGGTGGCAAAAACGGCGGCGGCGGCGACTTGGGAATTCGGCGCAACGAGTTTCAATGGCAGATCCGTCGTGTTGGGATTTTGCTCAAGAACCCTGCTCAAGCTTTGAACCAGAAGCTTGCTTGAACTCTCCAAATTGCGCTGAAGTTCCTGATTATGCTGGGCCTCCTGGGTGGACTGGTAACCGTCGTAGATAACAAGCCCCGCAAATGCGAGTGAAAGACTCACACCGCAAATCAGAACAACGAATAGGGTTAGCTTCCAGCGAAAGGTGATGCTTTTCACGATAGAAAAGGCGTTAACCGCCCTAGGCCATAAGATTACGGCACAATGTCAAACGCCATCGCTGACACATCGTGTACCGCACGAAAACATCACCGCACATGGGTATACTCAAAGTATCGATAGGTAATGTCTTCGCTCTTCGGGATGAGGAAAATCGTTCCGACGAAATGAGAAGTGCTTCGCGTCGGCAGGCTCGGACGAGTCGCGTCCGGAGGAGAGAAATCCATCGTTACCACCAGTTGGTTCATCTTCACGCTGAAGACCGGCGAATAAGGAGCATCGAGGGACATGCGATAGCGTTCCACATAACCCAGATGTTTGTTGATCGTGAGCAACAAGCTCAGATGTCCGAGCATTTTGTCGGCATTGCTCGATACTTCGCGAAAAGTGCAACGATACACGGCGTGGTCGGCGTTCTCACGTACGAGTTGCAGAGTTCCTGGCTCAATATCGTCCTTGTGGAAGGTCGCCTTGATGGGCCCCGGAATCTGACTGGCTTTGTAGCGAAAGTATTTTTTAGTGTCCTGCGGAGTCGCTTTTCGACCCTCGGTTTCCAATAACGACCATTGTTCGGTTGGAGATTTCGACGGATCGAAATGTTCGCTCGTTTTCCGTCCTTCCTGGATGGTCGTCAGGTTGAAC
>JAYVMJ010000651.1:0-2730 GCA_043759025.1 Verrucomicrobiota bacterium
TTGAAGAAATAATTCGACTCGGTAATCTCGGTTACCTCGCCAAAGATTTCCGGCCACGTGCCGTCGGGATTGCGATCCTTGTTCTGGAGAAACTGCTCCTGCCGGGTCGAATAAAATCCCTGGTACTCCGCCTTGTAGATTTCGCCCTTGTCGAACAACTGCTGGAGAATTGCGCCCACCACTTTCTTGTGCCGCTCCTCCGTGGTACGGATAAAATCGTCATTGGTTATGTTCAGTTTGGGCAGAAGCGCGCGGAATTCAGCGCTCACTTCGTCGCAAAACTGTTGCGGCGGAATACCCCGCTTGCGGGCGCTGGCCTGTACCTTTTGGCCGTGTTCGTCGACGCCGGTCAGGAAGTGAACTTTGTCACCCATTTGTCGCCGAAAACGGGCAATAACGTCCGTCAGCACTTTTTCGTAGGCGTGGCCCAAGTGTGGCGAACCGTTGACGTAATCAATGGCGGTGGTGATGTAGAACGACTCCATAAAAGAACGAAATTACGTCTCCGCCGGCAAATGTCGAAGATTTTGACGCGACAGACGGGAATGCGGCCGCTATCACCCTAATCGTCCAGTTATGAATCGATCCACCCGCTCCCTTGGACTTTCGCTGCTCCTCTTGCTCCTCTTTTTGGGTGCGACCGTGACCTTGCAATGGTGGCTCAACCGGGAAACCCGCCAGTTGCAAGCGACGGCAATCGCGGAACAGCGAGCTCACTTACTTCAAGCCATTGCGATAAGTGGAAAGCCGCCGCAGAACTGGGACGCTACATTCCAACAAGAACTCGGCGCTGTTCTCGGCGGCACGATCGAACTGATCAGGCCTGGTGAGGCGCCGGCGCCAGCGCCGCGCGATTTTCACGGGCTTTCCCTGATCCAAGACCTGTCGTCCGCCCCCGGCTGGAAAGCGCAGGTGCGGTTCGCGATGCCCGCGATGCTTCGAATGCAGGTACTCCACCACCGCACCGTCGCGGTGATTGTGGTGCTTTCGCTGCTCGTCGCCATGGTGCCGCTGCTGCTCGTATTGATCGGCACACGTCGGGCCACCCTTCCGGAAGGTGCGTCGCGCATGCCGTGGGCCATGAGCCGCGCCAACGATCTCGGCATGGAACACTTCGCCCGGATTTCCAACGAACGCACTGCCGCGTTGGAAATTGAACAGGGCGCCAGACAGCGGGCGGAGGAAAATTTGCAGGTGAATCGAACCTTGCTCAGCCAATCAGTCGATGAGCGCGTCCGGCTCGGTCGCGAACTCCACGATAACATCTGCCAGACACTTTATGCGGTTTGTCTCACCCTCGAAAGCGTGCAGAAAAAAAACACGCTCGCGCCGGAGCTCAGCCAGCGGGTTGCTCAATGCATGACGGAACTGCGCCGGCTCAACCAGGAAGTCAGAAGTTATTTGCAGGACCTTGAGCCTGCGCGCCTCAACAGCCAGTCCTTCACCGAAGCCGTCGCGGGCATGATTATCCCTTTTATGGCCGAGGACGGCGTGCGGATCGAACACCGCCTCGACGAGGAGGCCGTCGCGTTGATTCCGTCCCATCAAATCGCCGACGTCATGAACATTCTTCGCGAAGCCGTCAGCAATGGCCTGCGCCATGGACGCGCCCGGAATATTTCCCTCTTGGCCGGACGCAACGACCGCGAGATCGCCCTGGCCGTGCAGGACGACGGCGGCGGTTTCACGGGAAGCGGAACCGGCAGCGGTCATGGCCTCGCCAACATGAAGGCGCGCGCCGCCGCCTTGGGCGGCAGTCTTCGCGTGGAATCCACGCCGGGAAAAGGGACTCGCGTTTTATTGCACCTGCCCGTTGCTTCGCCCGCATGAGCGCTCCGTCCACCGCGAAACCCATCCGCGTACTGTTGATCGACGACAGTCCGATCATCCGGCTGGGATTGCGCAGCGCCTTGGAAGATTACGCCGACATCGCGATCGTCGGCGAAGCCGGAAACGCGACCGACGGCGTGGCTGCGGTTGCGCAGCACAAACCCGACGTCGTGTTGCTCGACCTGCATTTGCCGGACAAATCGGGCTTCCACGCGTGCCGAGAGTTGCTGAAAGTCCGTCCGCAAACACACGTGCTCATCCTCACGTCGAACAGCAACGAGCGAAACGTGCAGGAAGCGATGACCGCAGGAGCGAATGGCTACTTGCTCAAAGACAACGACGGCGCTTCGCTCGCAGACGCTCTTCGCAAAGTTGCCGCCGGCGACGCCGTGCTCGACCCGTCAATGGCCGGCCAGGTCCTGAATCTCGTGAAGCGCCGCCCCGGACTTTCCGCCATCGAAAAACTCAATCAACTTTCCTTCCAAGAGCGCCGCGTGGTGGCTCTCCTCGCGCAGGGAATGACGAATAAGCAGATCGGCGAGCAACTCAGCCTGACGGAGAAGACGGTCAAGAACTACCTCGCGACCGTCTTTACGAAATTGAACATCGAACGCCGCTCGCAAGCCGCCGCACTGTTCGTGGAATCCGGCCAATCAGGCATTTCCTGACAAATTTTTGCACCGATTAGAGGCTTTCGCCTCTAAAGCCGACAGAGTCTTACGCACTAGGCTTAGGACTGTTATCAAGCCCGTCAATTTGGTCCATAGTGGCGGAGCATGCAACACCCACAGCAAATTTTCCCCGCGACGACGATCAACTCAGGTGAATTTTCCGGGCAGATCGTTCCGACTCGCACCGCTGTTTCAACTAATCGCGTGACGTCCGGATTTGTCCACAGTT
>JAYVMJ010000652.1:0-1747 GCA_043759025.1 Verrucomicrobiota bacterium
CCCAGGCGGTTAATCGAAAGCAGCGCTAGTGATTTTTGCCCGCGTTGGTCGCCGCAAGGAAATCACGTGGCTTTCGTGCGGAAACCCGAAGGCGGGCCCGCACAGATTTATCTGCTGGAACTCAGCTCTGAAGGAAAAACGGGGCAGCCGTCATCATTAACAAATTCCGAGAGGGGTGCCGACGATCCCCAATGGTCGCCAGATGGCGACCGAGTCCTCGTATCGAGCCCGCTATCATGGGAGCAGTTGCAACCAGCAACGAAACCATTGCCGGCCCAAGGTCAATCGCCAGCAATGGCCAATCCCGACGGCACGCCAGCGGAAATTCGCGCCTGGCTCGATCGGAACCAAGCTCGGGAAAATCCCGTGGTGATGACTGGCGACTCCGATGGCTTCAACGAGGTACGCCGAAGCTATCAGCTCGTCACCGTGAAAGACAGCCACTCCTCACCGGTGGTTGTCGAGGGGATTGAAAACGGAAGTTTGGTTTCCGCGCGGTGGCGGCCGCGTGGAAATGGCATCGTGGCAATTGGACCACGCACGACCGGAGAAAAAAAAGATCGGGAGACGTTTAACAGCATCTACGCGGTTGATCTCGCGAGCGGAAAATCGACGGTGCTAATTGGTGAAGCGGGCTGCAAATACGGCGAGCCAATGCCCTCGCCCGATGGAAAATGGATCGCGTACACCGAAACCGCTGGCGGTCTCTTTAGCTTCGAACAGGCAACCGTTGTAATCATTCCGGCAGACGGCGGAACACCGAAAGTTCTCACGACGGCTCTCGACCGCAATGCCACTCATTTAAAGTGGTCGGCCGATAGCACGATGATTTATTTCACCGCAGCAGACCGGGGTTGTTATTCCCTCTATCGCGTGCCAGTGGAGCACGCTGGCGCGGACTCCCTCACTTCCAATCGAACGTGGGGCATTCAGGATTACGATGTAAGCACGCGAGGCCTTGTCCAAGTCATCACCCACCCGGGCGATCCCTTCGAGTTGTACCAAGCGGGGCTCGATGGGAAAACGACCGCACCCCTCACGGCGCACAATAGCGCATGGCTGAAAGAGAAAAAGCTCAGCGCCTACGAGCCGCATCGACTGGAAACCAGCGAAGGAATCACCGTTGACTATTGGACACTCAAACCCGCGGCCTTCGATGGCGGGAAAAAGCATCCACTGCTAACCTTTATTCACGACGGACCGGCAAAAATGGGAGGACCCGGTGACGCCACCAATTGGTTCGAAATGCAATTCCTCGCGGCCCGCGGTTATGCAATCGTATTCTGTAACCCACGCGGTTCGGCTGGATATGGGCGGGATTTCGAACACGCCAATTTTCGGGATTGGGCGATCGGACCAAGCAGGGAGGTGCTTTATGCCACTGGCTTTGCGGCCAAGGAAAGTTACGTTGATCCCGCCCGCCAAGGTATGATCGGCACTGGTTACGGCGGCTATCTGGTCGCGTGGCTTGCCGGACATGATCATCGTTTTAAAGCCGGCGTCGCGATTCGCGGCCTGTATGATCTGCCGACGTTCTTCGGCGCGTCGAACCGACCGCAAACGATTTCCCGCTATTGGGGCGGCTACCCGTGGCAGGAAAACATCCGCATTCTGCTCGATCGCGACTCACCACTCAATCAAGTCGAGAATATCAATACGCCTTTGCTCATGGTCCAAAGCGACTTCGATTCCGCGTCCCTCGGCACTCAAAGCCGGCTCTTGTACGAAAATCTGAAACAAATCGGCC
>JAYVMJ010000653.1:0-4135 GCA_043759025.1 Verrucomicrobiota bacterium
CCGCGACGACACGAAGCACTCCATCAATTGCTTTCCGCCTTGGCGGAGTTGCTGCGCGAGCCGGCGTTCTCGAATGTCGAGGCGCTGGCACGTTGCCCCGATTTCATTTTTTATCTGGAGGGGAAATCCGGTGGATCATTTTCGGTCAGGGACTGGCTGGACGGATTGGATAAATTGCGCGCCGATCATCTTCCGGGTGATCTTGCGAGTGCGCTGAAACAAGCGTCGAAACCGGGCAACAAACTGGAAGTGACCAATGGACTCCGCGCGATGGGAGCGTTGCGGGAAAAGCTGCGGGAGAATGATTTTGAGGGAGGCTCCACGGCGGTGTTGCTCGAAATCTATCGCGGGCGGGAAATTGATTTAAAGACGGAAGCGAGCAGTCGTTTTGAAAGCGCGGCGACGATCTGGACGGAGACCTTGCGCGCCTGTGCGGAGGCGCGCGAGCGATTTGGGGATCTGGCCGCGGGCGACTGGTGGGAGCTGGCGTTGCGAACCTTCGGCGACAGCGTGTGGACGACTGAGAAGCCGGAAAGCGCGTTGGAATTGCAAGGTTGGCTGGAACTCGCGTGGGAAAATGCGCCGCACTTGATGGTCGCCGGCTTGAATGATGGCCGCGTGCCCGAAGCGGTGATGGGCGACGCGTTCCTGCCCGAATCGTTGCGGGCGCGACTTGGGCTCAAGACCAATCCAGCGCGGTTTGCCCGCGACGCTTATTTGTTGCAGGCGCTGGCGTCGTCCCGCGAAAGCGGCGGCCGGCTCGATTTGTTTTTTGGAAAAAATTCACTCGCCGGCGAACCGCTGCGTCCGTCGCGGCTGTTATTGCGGTGCCCGGATGAGAGCCTGCCCTCGCGCGTCGCGTTTCTTTTCCGGACGCCGGAGAAAACGGAGCAACCGATTTCCTGGCATCGGGCGTGGAAGCTAAAGCCGCGAAAGGAAAAGCCGCCGGCGCGCGTGGCGGTGACGGGATTGAAGGCGTGGCTCGACTGTCCGTTTCGATTTTATCTCCGGCACGTTTTGAAGATGAATGCGATCGACCCGGCGAAAAACGAACTCGATGCGTTCGACTTCGGGACGTTGTGCCACGGCGCGCTCGAAGGTCTCGGCGGGCCGGCGCTGCGCGACTGTGCGGACGAGCCGACGTTGAAGAATTTCCTGTTGAGCGAATTTGACCGGCTGGCGCGGGACAAGTACGGCGTGACGCTGTCGTTGCCGTTGTTGATTCAGATTGAGTCCGCCCGGCAACGGCTGGCGAAGGCGGCGGAAGTTCAGGCCCGCGAACGCGCGGACGGCTGGGCGATCATCGCGGTGGAGCGAAAAATCGAAATCTTGTGCGAGGGAATCGTGATCCGCGGGCGCATCGACCGGATCGAACGGAACGAAAAGACCGGCCAGGTGCGCGTGCTGGATTACAAGACATCGGACACGGCGATTGCCCCGCGCGAGGCGCATTTGCGTTCGATTCACGCGGAGGAAACGCTTCCTGAGTGGGCGCGGGTCACGGTTGATGATCGCGAACGCGGGTGGGTGGACTTGCAACTGCCGCTGTATCGCGATGCGCTCGGGGCCGAATTTGGGCCGGACGTCGCTTGTGCTTATTTTAATTTACCCAAGGCCGCGGGTGAAACGGGATTGCTGTTGTGGGAAAACTTTTCGCTGGAATTACAGGAGTCCGCGATGCGTTGCGCGCGCGGGATTTGTGCGTCGATCAAGGCCGGGGTTTTCTGGCCGCCGAATGAAAAGGTGAAGGCGGAGCGCGATGATTTTGCGGCGCTCTTTCAGCACGGAGTCGCCGCCAGTGTGAAGTGGGAGGTGGCGCCATGAATCCAGCACGCCATGTGATGATCCGCGCTTCGGCGGGGTCGGGGAAAACGTATGCGTTGACGAATCGGTTTGTCGCCTTGCTGGCGCACGGTGCGGCGCCGCAGCGGATCGTGGCGCTGACGTTTACGCGAAAGGCGGCGGGCGAATTTTTCGACGAGATCCTCAACAAGCTGGCGCGGGCCGCGAGCAAACCGGCCGACGCGAAGAAATTGGCGGTTGAGATTGGCGTGCCCGGTTGGACGTCGGCGGATTTTTTGCGCCTGTTGCGGACGGTGGTCGAGGCGATGCCCGCGTTGCGGCTGGGCACGCTTGATGGTTTTTTTGCGCGGATCGCGCGCAGTTTTCCGCTGGAGCTCGGGTTGACCGGCCAGTTCGAGTTGCTGGAAGCGCACAGTGTGCGCAGGGAGCGGGCGCGGGTGTTGCGGCAGATGTTTGCGCATCGCGGTGAACTGGACGACGCGCAGAAGGAATTTGCCGAGGCGTTCAGACGCGCGACCTTTGGCCGGGAAGAAAAGCGGTTGGGCGCGCAACTCGACGCGTTCCTTGACGATTTTCAGGAAAAATATCTCAGCGCTCCGGAAGCGCTGCGGTGGGGGAATGAAGAGAAAATCTGGCCCGAGGGAAATCGGTGGTTGGGCGCCAAGGCCGACGCGAAGGCCGGGTTGGGCCTGCTCCGGCGCTGGCTGGAGGAAAGCGGGCAGGCGGAAAAACAGCGAGGGCGCTGGCTTGATTTTTTCGAAGCGGTGGAAACGTGGCGACCCGGTGCGCCGGTGCCGCGAGCGTTGTCCTTTGTCGTGGAGAAGGCGTTGACGGCGTGGGACGACCTCGGCCGTGAAAGTGCCGTGCTGCTGTTTGATAAAAAAAAGCAGGAGCTGAACGGTCCCGCGTGTGCGGCGCTGGCGGCGATCGTAACGCAGGTGGTGGGCGGGGAATTGTTGCGGCGGTTGGAGACGACCCGCGGAATTCACGCCGTGTTGCGTAGCTACGAAGCGACGTACGACGACGAGGTGCGGCGGGCGGGTAAACTAACTTTTGCCGACGTGCAGCGGCTGCTTCTGCCGGGACGCGCGCCGGTGCTCACCGGTGAGGCGATGGCCGGCAGTGGACGGCTGTTCATCGACTACCGTCTGGATGCGGAAATCGATCACTGGTTGTTGGACGAGTTTCAGGACACGAGTGTCGGACAGTGGAGTGTGTTGCGCAATTTGGTGGATGAAGCGGTGCAGGATCCGACGGGCGAGCGCAGTTTTTTCTGTGTCGGCGACGTGAAGCAGGCGATTTTCACGTGGCGCGAAGGCGATCCGCGGCTTTTTCAGGACATTCTCGATCATTACAACGAGATGGCGCCGGGAACCATTGCGGAGGAAAAGCTGGTCGATTCGTGGCGCTCCGGGCCTGCGCTGATCGAAATGGTGAATGCGGTTTTCGGCGATCGCGCGGTGATGGCTGAATTATTTTCCAAGAAAGTGGCCGACGCGTGGAATCGCGAATGGAACGATCACCATTCCGCCTTGCGGGATCGAACGGGGCAGGCGGCGCTGCTGTTCGCGGACGATGAAGCGATGCGACGGCAGCGGTTGCTCGAACTGTTGGTGGAGATTGGGCCGTTGGAACGCGGACTGACTTGTGCGGTGCTGGTGAAGAAAAATTCCGTCGCGGCGGAGATTGCTGACTTCCTGAGAAAAGCAGGAATCCCGGCGCTGGCGGAGTCGGATCTTCACGTGTGCGCGGACAATCCCGTTGGAACCGCCATGCTGGCGATGATGCAGGCGGCGGCGCATCCGGGCGATACGCTGGCGTGGGAACACGTGCAAATGACGCCGCTGGGCTCGGTGATGCGGGAGCGGAGGATTGAAGGCCCGTCACGGCTAGCGGAAACGGTGCTCGGGCAGATTCACGCGGCGGGATTCGAGCGGACGATTGAATCGTGGTGGCGCCCATTGGAAGACGGTTTGGCCTGCGACGATCATTTCAGCCGGTTGCGGGCGAGGCAGTTGATGGAGGCGGCGCGGATTTTCGATGAGACCAGCAGTCGCGACGTGGCGGAATTTATTGCGTTCATGGAAAGGTACACGGTGCGCGACGCCGAGAGTTCGGCGATGGTCCGCGTGATGACGATCCACAAATCGAAAGGCTTGGGCTTTGATGTGGTGTTGCTGCCCGATTTGGAGGGAACCAAGCTCGCGCAACGACGGAAGGGTTTGGCGGTGCAAAAGCAGCGCGACGGCTCGGTGGAATGGGTGTTGGATATGCCCAACGAGCTTTTTCGGGCGGGAGACCCGGTGTTGTCCGATAACGTCGCGGAAGCGGA
>JAYVMJ010000654.1:0-2094 GCA_043759025.1 Verrucomicrobiota bacterium
GTTGTCTCTTCCTTCGTCACTTACCCCCTCATCCCCAAACGATCTTTCCCCGTCAGGCTCCGGCCTTCGCAGTCGCTGACTTCACTTCCAATTGCACCCGGTTTCACGCCCGGTCTTCACTTTGCGTATGAATTTTCCGGGCTAGTCGATGCAATCGGAGTGGCCCACGAAACCCACGAATGACACGAAAAGAAACCGTTCCGGGCAAACCACCCGGGGGGTATCTCACCAAACCGGTGGACTGAATGGGACAATGAATCGCTGCGCCCCCGTCTGATTTTCGTGCAATTCGTGTGTTTCGTGGGCAAGCCTTCTGCATGGATCCAACCAAGGCTCCCGTATTTTCATCGACTGCTTTATCCGTGCTGATCCGTGAAATCCGTGGTTAGCTTTTTCTGAAAATCCCATGCCCGACGAAGCCGCACCCGCGCTCAAGGAAATGTTCAACGCCGCGCAGTTCCGGCGGATCGCGGATCTGCTGGCCGACGTGCATCCGGGCTTCGACCGTAAACGCTTCATCACTGTCGCAACCGCCGGCCTCGATGAACTCACGCTCATCCAGCGCGTGCGTCGTGCCACGGAGGCTAGCGCCGCGACCTTACCGAAAGACTTCGTTGAAGCCGTTGCGGTGCTGAAAAGAATCGCTCCGCAAATTCAGTCGGGATTTGTCGGGATTTTTCCCCCGGATTTCGTCGGGCAGCACGGACACCAGCACTTCGACGCGTCGATGGACGCATTGAAATTCCTCACGCCATTCAGTTCCGCCGAGTTCGCCATCCGCGAATTCCTGAAGCGTGACTTCGGGCGAACGCTTGCCGTGATGAAACACTGGTCGCTCGACGGCAACGAACACGTGCGTCGTCTCGCCAGCGAAGGCAGCCGGCCGCGATTGCCCTGGTCGTTCCGTCTCGACGCCGTCATTCGCGACCCGTCACTCACGCAACCCATCCTCGAAAACCTCAAGGCCGACCCGAGTTTATACGTCCGGAAATCCGTCGCTAATCACCTCAACGATATCTCGAAGGATCATCCGGAAGTGATGCTGGACCGGCTCAATCGCTGGGACTTGAAAAACCCCTCCAGCGCATGGATCGCCCGTCACGCGTCGCGCAGTTTGATCAAGGCTGGACATCCCCGTTCGTTTCGCCTCTTCGGTTTCACCGCCAAGCCTGCCGTGAAAATTTCCGGCTTCGCGATCACACCCGCAAAATTGAAACTGGGCGGCGTCCTGACCTTTTCGTTCACGCTCAAGTCGACCGCCAAAAAACCGCAGAAACTCGCGATCGATTACATCATCCACTATCGGAAAAAATCCGGTCGCCTTTCACCCAAGGTTTTCAAACTCAAGGAAACCACCCTCGCCGCCGGCGCCAGCATCGCGATCAGCAAGCGCCAACGCATCACGAATTTCACGACGCGAGTCCACCACGCCGGCCGCCACGAAGTTGAGGTCATGATCAACGGCCACGTCGTCGCGAAAAAGGGTTTCGATCTGCTGATCCCCGCGCAGTAACCCGCGCGCCTCAGCATGCGTAGCGATGGGCGTCCCGCCTATCTGGATTGTTCGCCCCCAGGGCCAGAGGCCCGTGGCTACAACGAAAGTCGCGACCGTTACTCACAACCTCTTAAAATCAAACCGACAGAACTAAACGCGGAGAACGCAAAGGACGCAGAGACGATGGACTACTCGTTGATCAAAAGCCGCTCCGACATTCTTTAGGTGATCAAATAAATTTCCCTCCATCAATGCGGTCGATGGAATTCTCCTCCGGAGGGATCGTATTGAATCTCACGTCCCTGTCCGCGATCAGCGGACGCCTCCGACTTAAAATCCGGAGACGATGAGTCGAAGGGGACTTTGCAAGTTTCGCGTCTGCCATTAAGCGAAACCATTAGCGGTTAAACCTTCTGCGGATCGGGGGCTGAAGTTTTCGCGCCAGCGCCGTATTGGCTTTTTTGGCATTCTTTGGTTCATTCCCTGTGGGTCGGATACCTCGAAGCTTGCTTCGGCTTGGTTGGGAAGTGGCACGGGCGAACACGGGCGGGACGCCCGTGCCACGGAGGAGAGCATAACTGATCAGCGGCATGGTTGGC
>JAYVMJ010000655.1:0-4665 GCA_043759025.1 Verrucomicrobiota bacterium
GTTGTCTCTTCCTTCGTCACTTACCCCCTCATCCCCAAACGATCTTTCCCCGTCAGGCTCCGGCCTTCGCAGTCGCTGACTTCACTTCCAATTGCACCCCATGGCAACAGCGAATGTGGCGGGGTGTTGTGTTTGTGCTGCCGTTCGCTATGAGCTCTCGACCGAGCCCATCGCGCTCTTTTGTTGTCATTGTACCGAATGCCAAACGGCCAGTGGTTCGAGCTTTGTCCTTGCGCTAAAGGTGCCTTATGGCGGCGTGACGGTGGTGGACGGCGAGGCGAAACCTTACTTGAGACCCGAAGCGGACGGACAGAAGAGGAATGTTTTTCGGTGCCCCCGCTGCCTGACTGCGCTTTGGAGTGAGCGACTGGATTCCAAGGAAGTTATCACCGTGTATGCGGGGACGCTCGACGACTCGGCGAAGTTGAAGCCAGTTGCCCATATTTGGACGCAAGATGCACAGCCTTGGATCGTATTGCCGAAAGAGGTAATTCAGTTTCCGGGAAATCCTCCGGACATGGAACGCATCTACAAGGCATGGCATCGGCAAAATTCGGAGGCGCCCGAACACTGATGGTCCTATTTCGCCGTAGCGCTAAACAGGACTTGGGTTGAAGGAGCCCATTGATTGTGGGACGGAGCGGACTTGTCGCCTTGTCGAATCCATGCAGACGACTTGCCCACGAAACACGAATGACACGAAAATCACGAATCACACGAAAATCAGAAGGATGCGCTGCGATTCATTCCCTGTGGGCTTGATCCCTCGAAGCTTGTCGCCGACCGTGAGCGGAGTCGAACGGCTTTCGGCTTGGTCGTAGCAGCGGTGGTAACACCGCTGACCAGCCGTCTAACGATGGCTGCTACCAAAACGGAAATGGCTGGATGCTGAAGCATCGACGGCTTGATCAAATGCCTCGGGGCTTGCCCCGGGGTTGTTTACTTTCCCATTCGGTTCACCGCTTGGTGAGATAAAAACCGGGTTGGGTTTGGCCGAAACTGCTGCTTTTCGTGTCATTCGTGTGTTTCGTGGGCCACTCCGAATGCATGGTTCCGTATCGGTAGTCCGCCTCAGATTTCGTCGAGGCGGATGCAGGCGGCTTCGCGGGCGGGGCCGGCGGGGATCAGGGGCGGGATGGCTTCCTGGCATTTTTGCACCGCGTAAGGACAACGGGGATGAAAGGCGCAGCCAGAAGGGGGATTGAGCGGGGAGGGCGGATCGCCGGCGAGAACGAGGCGTTTCTTGGCGCGCTCGACGTCGGGATCGGGCGTGGGGATCGCGCTCACGAGGGCGCGGGTGTACGGATGGCGGGGACGCTCGATGACGTCGGCGGCGGGGCCGAGCTCCACGATTTTCCCGAGGTACATCACGGCGATGCGATCAGAAATATGTTTCACCACCGACAGGTCGTGCGCGATGAAGATGAGCGCGAGGTTCATCTCACGGCACAACTGGGAAAGCAGATTGAGGATTTGCGCCTGAATGGAAACGTCGAGGGCGGAGACGGGTTCGTCGGCGATGATCACTTTGGGTTCGAGCGCGAGGGCGCGGGCGATTGCGATGCGCTGGCGTTGTCCGCCGGAAAATTCGTGCGGATACTTTTCCATGAAGCGCGGCGCGAGGCCGACTTTTTCCATCAGCTGCGTCACGCGCTGCCGCACTTCTTTCTTCGGGACGACACGGTGGACGAGCAGCGGCTCGGCCAGGGTGTCGTACACGGTCATCCGCGGGTTGAGCGAAGCGAAGGGATCCTGGAAAACCATCTGGAGGTCACGACGCGCGACGAGTAATTCGGCGGCGGAAGCCGAGGTGAGATTGCGTCCTTCCAGAATTACGGTGCCGGCGGTGGTCGGCACCAGTTGTAGGATCGTGCGCGCCAAAGTGGATTTGCCGCAGCCTGACTCGCCGACGAGCCCGAGCACTTCGCCGCGGGCGACGGAGAGCGACACGCCGTCGACCGCCTTGACCGTCCCGGTTTGCTTTTGCGTGAAAAAGCCGGTGGTGACGGGGAAGTGCGTTCTGACGTCGGTGAGCTGGAGGATGGGCGAGGGCATTTGGTTTAACCACTAATCCACACTAATGGGCCCTCATCCCGAAAGATACCTCTCAGCGAAAGAAGGTTGGAATGAGGCGGGATCATAGACGGGCGGACTACCGATACGGATCCATGCAGAAGGCTCGCCCACGAAACACGAACTGCACGAAAGCAGACGGATGCATAGTGAACCAAGCGTCCGATTCAGTCCACCGTTTGGTGGAATGAAAACCGAATTGGTTTCGTCCGAAACTGCTTTTTTTCGTGTCATTCGTGTATTTTGTGGGCCACTCCGATGCATTGTTACGGCTTAGTGTGAATGAGTAGTTTCAAATTTCGTTGGCTTGAACGCGGAGACATGCCGTGGCTTGGGCGGGGTCGACGGGCAGGAGGCGGGGGTCTTCTATTTTGCAGTGCTCGACGGCGAACTCGCAGCGTGGGGCGAAGGCGCAGCCGGCGATCGGTTTGGAGAGATCAGGCGGGAGGCCGGGGATCGTGTAGAGTTCGCGGCCCTTGGGTTGCAGGGACGGAATGGAGCGTTGCAGCGCTTTCGTGTAAGGGTGGCGCGGCGTGCGGAAAAGCGTGCGGGTGTCGGCGGTTTCGACGATGCGTCCGGCGTACATCACCTGCACGCGGTCGCAGAGGCCCGACACGACGCCGAGATCGTGAGTCACGAAAATCACCGCCATGCCGAGTTCGCCCTGGAGCTTTTTGATCAACTCGAGAATCTGCGCCTGAACGGTCACGTCGAGCGCCGTGGTCGGTTCGTCGGCGATGAGAATTTCCGGCCGGCCGATGAGCGCCATCGCAATCATCACGCGCTGGCGCATGCCGCCGGAAAATTCGTGCGGGTATGAGCGCATGCGTTTCTCCGCGTCATTGATGCCGACGGCCTGAAGCATCGCGAGGCCACGCGCGAGGGCTTCGGTCCGGGAAATCTTTTCGTGAATGAGCAACGGCTCGATGAGTTGCTCGGAGATCCGCAGGTAGGGATTGAGCGACGTCATCGGGTCCTGGAAAATCATCGCGATGCGTTTGCCGCGGATGGCGCGGAGTTCGCGCGGCGGGCAGTGCAGCAGGTCGACGCCATCGAACAGGGCTTCGCCGCTTTCGATTCGTCCCGGCGGTTGCGGGACAAGTCCCATCAGTGAGTAACACGTGACCGATTTCCCCGAGCCGGATTCGCCGACGAGGCCGAGCGTCTCGCCTTTTTCCAGGGAGAAGCTGACGCCATCCACCGCGCGATACACGCCGCTGCGCGTGTGGAAGTAGGTGCGGAGATCGGTGACTTCGAGCAAAGGCATGGCTGCGAGATTGAGGCTGGAAGCGAGAGCGTGTGCGGCAACGTCAAAGTTTCAGTCCGCGATCCGCGGAAGTGATAACCGCTAATGGTTTCGCTTAATCACAGACGTGAAACTTTCAAAGTCACCTTCGACTGATCGTCGCCGGGTTTAGATCCCGAGGCGTCCGCTGATCGCGGACGGGGCAAAAATTCAGTGAGCGTTCTCTGCGTCCTTCGCGACCCCCGCGTTTAATTCTGTCGGTTTGATTCCGCGGCCTTGGCTGATTGGCGAAGATTTATTTGTCGGACCCGCTTTGATCGATCAAAGCGCGGCGAGTTCGCGCCAGGCGGAAACGACGGTTTCGGGGGTGATGGCGATCATGGGCGTGTCGGGGCTATTTCCGGGTGGCACGACGAGGCGCACGGGTCCGGAAGTGGGCGTCGGCGCGTACAAGGCGGGATCGATGCGGGCGAACATGACCACCAGCGGACAGCCCATCGCGGCGGCGCAGTGGGCGGGACCGGTGTCGACGCTGATCATGCTGTGGGCGATTGCCTGGAGAGCGAGCAGCCGGGGAATGGGCAGGTCGCCGCAGCCGTTCACGACTCCGTCGCAACCGCTTTGCTGCTGAATCGCGGCGGCAAGATCGTGCTCCTGGGCTGAGCCACAAACCAGGACCCGGCTGGCAGGCAGTATTTCGCGCACGGAACGAATCACTTTTGCCCAAGCGGTTTCGGGCCAGAATTTGACGTTGGTCGCTCGCTGGCGTCGGCCGCGGCGCATTGTTTTTTTATTACCCGGCTGCACCAGCACCAAAGGCGATCCGGCGATCTTGAGATGCGCGAGCCATTCTGCGCAATCGCGGCGATCGGCCGCGGTAAGATCGAGCCGGGCGTTCGGGGCAGGCTCTGGGGCGAGCGAAATTCCCGGCGCATCGCGCAACGCAACGGGCGTTTGATTGGCGAGCCGGAGTGCGTGTTGGAGAATATTTTCGTTGGGCAGGCGGGGCAGTTCCCGCAGCGAACATATCCACTCGGGACGGATACCGCCGCGCTGCAACAGCCAGTGGGTTTTGTCGTCCGGCTCGAAAACGTAAACCGGCCCGGCGGGACGCGGGCGCAGCCAGCGGATCAATTGCTGTTGGCTGAGATTGAGCAGATAGGGCGCGCGGCGGCTGGTGAGCAGCGTTAAAGAACCGCAGGCGGGCACGCGCTGCATCAACGGTGGCGTCCATGGCCCCGACGACACCAGATCGCAGGAATTCCCATAGCGCTGCCGGAGCGCCTTCAGCATGGGAATCAACAAAACCATGTCGCCCATGGCTCCGAAACGCAGCACCAGCGGGG
>JAYVMJ010000656.1:0-7687 GCA_043759025.1 Verrucomicrobiota bacterium
GTTGTCTCTTCCTTCGTCACTTACCCCCTCATCCCCAAACGATCTTTCCCCGTCAGGCTCCGGCCTGCGCAGTCGCTGACTTCACTTCCAATTGCACCCTTTTCCGTTTGCGCGGCAATTTACGGCGCCGCCTTTTTTCATGGGCCTCGAAGACGCCAAGTTGAAGGGTAAATTGCTTTTGGATGCGGTTCAACGGAACCGTAAAACGGCCGATGCGACACCGCCGAAAAAGCGGGCTACACCGGCGGGGAAGCGGACGAAGACCGGAAAAAAATAAGGCGTTTGGTTGGCGAGAAGTGTCACGGATCGGAAGTCTGAGCGGATGACCGTGTTCTGGTGGTCTATGATTTGCTTACGGAACGACCTTTCGTGGTAAAAATTGTTCGAGGGTTGTTACCTGAACTTATTTTGACCGTCTTCTCCACTATCCAACGTGGGTCTCATGATTCGACGGCTTTCAAGTGGTCTTCCTCTTCAACCGGTGCACGTGGTCGTGCGAATGATTCCGCGATGAGCTCCCTGCGTGCGACTCCCGCCCGGATCGATCCGCTGCCGCGCACGGTGGAACGGATTGTATTGCGACGTCTTCGCCCCGCGGACCTGACGGACTTCCAATCTTATCGAACCGATCTGGAAGTGGGACGCTATCAGGGGTGGTCGCCAGTGCCTTCCAGCGTCGCGCGGGTTTTCCTGACCGATATGAGCGTCGTTAAATTTACCGCGGTCGACGTCTGGTTCCAGTTGGGCATTGCCGACCGTCTCACGGACCGGCTTATCGGCGATATCGGGTTTTCGATTTGCGGTCCCGGCCATCAGCATGCCGAACTTGGCTTTACCCTCGCCCGACCAGCCCAAGGACAGGGCCTCGCCACCGAGGCGGTGCGGGCAATGATTGATGTGCTCTTTGAGCACACCGGGATTGCCCGGGTCGTTTCGATGGTGCATACGCAAAATCATGCGTGCGTGCGCCTGTTGCAACGCGTCGGCATGACGTTGGTTGGCACGGTCGACTCCGTCTTCCGGGGCGAACCCTGCGTGGAATATGTCTACACGATCTGGCGGAAACAACCCGCGGAAACACGCAACTGACGCGTGCTAGCAGCGATCGGACAACTTTTCTGCATCCCGATGCGTCTGAAGGTTTGCGGTCCGTTGATGTAGCGCTAGCCTGCTCACCATCGGAACAGCCAAATTGTTTTAATGAAGGACCAAACGCCTCTGACGGTTTCTCTTGTCGCCGGTCTCCTGATTGCAGGCGGATTTGCTTTTTGGCTGATCGTCCGGAGTCAGGACGAAGCGGATCGGGTGGCTGAGCGTGAAAAACATTCCGTTACCTTGTCGGCGATTGCCGAGCAGGCGAAGGCCAGGGCTGAAACAGCGGCCGAACAAGCGGTTCTCGCTTCGGCGAAATCCGCGGCGAACGAAAAACTCAAGGAGGAGTTGCAGGATCGTTTGGAAAAGAAGGACGCGCGCGCTCACGAAGCGGTGCTGACCTTCAAGACGGAGGAGGCCTATCGGAAGTTTTTGGAACGCGCGGCGAAGGCAGGTCTGCATTTGCGTGGTCAGCTTGACTCCCTTCGAACGGTGCGGGTCGGCTACGATTCCATTGACTCGCTCTTCAACGACATCCTGGGCAACGCTTCCGATTATCAAAATATGGACGCCAATTATCTGGTGCACGTGCCGGGTACGCCTGTGGCAGAGGATCGCGCACGAGTGAGTCAGGTGCCGCTGGGAAATAATTCCCTGTCGTTTCTCGGCGTAACGGGCGATCACAGCCAATGGGGTCGCGGGGTGACGATTGCCGTGCTCGATACGGGCGTGGCATCTGACCCCACGCTTAGCGGTGGGCGGATCCAATATTTGGATGTCGGCATGGGTACAACGCCGGGAAATGGCCCGGAAGACGGACATGCAACCGCAGTGGCGGGCCTTGTCGCAGGTGCCGCAGCTGACGCGCCGGGCGTCGCGTCGGCGGCAGCTATTTTGAGCGTCCGCGTGACGGCCGAAGACGGCACGAGCGACAGTTTCACCTTGGCCCAGGGAATTTTGGCGGCGGTGGATGCGGGCGCACAGATTATCAATATCAGCATGGGCTCGTATGGCGCGACCGCCGTTCTGACCAACGCGATTGGCTACGCTAATGACAAGGGCGTGGTGATCGTGGCTTCGGCGGGCAACGACGGCGCGGCCCAGTTAACCTGGCCGGCGGCGGATGCGCGCGTCATCTCGGTCGGCGCGGTGGACGCGCTGGAGCAGCAGGTTTATTTTTCCAATGCCGGGGCGCAGTTGAAAATTATGGCGCCCGGTTATGGCGTCGACGCGGCGTGGCTCTCCGGGGAGCGGGTCAGTTTTGACGGCACGTCGGCGAGTGCACCCTTGGTCGCGGGTGCCATCGCGGCGATTATCTCCAGCAATCCTGGTACGACGGCAGCGCAGGCTTGGGTCATCCTGCAACGGTACGCGAGCGACGGTGGCGTTCCCGGCACGGACGCGGACTATGGCAGCGGAATTCTCAATCTCGGCTGGGCAATGAATCGCAATGATCCGACGCGTGTCGATACCGCGATCGCCGGGGAATACTATGACGCGGCGACGGGCACGATGAATGTCGTGGTGCAGAATCGCAGCGGGCAGGCCGTCAGTGGCTTGCAATTGAAGGTGAATGTGAGCGGTGCGCTGTCGAACGCCGTCGTGCCTGCGCTGAATCCCGGGCAGACTTATCTTTTCCAAACTCCCGTGAACGCCGAGCAACTCGCAGCCGCCGGCGGCATCGTTTTCCGTTCCCAATTGATCAACCCGGCAGGGTTGGTCGATCGGCAGCCATTGAACAATGCGAAGGCGGGCGTGATCATTCCACCGGTCAAGTGAGGTAATAGAGCGGTGACGATTCCGGAGAAACAGCAGCGCCTACTCCGCATTCAAAAAGTGCGGTTCGATGTCGACGGGGACGTCGTGGAGCGCGTCGAGGATGTGTTTCACCTCGGGACGGATCGCCACCATGCGTGCGAGGAGCGCCTTCGCTCTCGCGTAATCGCCGGTGGCCTGTGTAGTCATGATTTCAGTCGTGAGGCTGGCGACGGCGGTTTTGATTTTGGCTGGATTAATGACGAAGCGCCCGTCGGCATCGACGGTCACGCCACCATGGTCGAGCAACCAATTTAATTGCAGCGCCATGCCCTTTGCGTGCGTTGCGGTCAGGCCGAACCGCAGCGTGCGAAACGAGGACGCAAGGAACGTGTTGTAGATCGCCGGCTCCTGGGATTTCTCGATCACACCCTTATCCATGAGGTATTGTAGCGCCCAAAGGCCCGAGATGTCGGCTTTTGCTTCCTCCAGTGTTCCGTTCAATTCCTTCAATTCCAAGCGCACGGTCGTATCGCGGCCGCCAACCCGGATGCGTTGTGGCCCGAGACCGTGCATGAGTTCATGCATGAGGATGTGGGTGATGAATGGATCGAACGCGACCGACGCCTGATCCTTGGGCGCGAGGGCGAGCGCGGCGATGGGCTTGAGCACCTTGGAGAATTTCGCTTCCTGGAAATTTTTGAGCAGCACCCGCTTTGAACCTTTGGTGGCGACAACGCGTTCGTCGTTGGGCAGGTTGAACGCGGCGGTTTGCACGCCGTGGTTGGCGTCGCCCGACGCGTAGACGACGTTGACGACCCGGATGGGCGAGTAGTTGCCAAGTTTCGGCCGACGAAAAGCGGGATCGATGGGCAGATGATCTTCCAGTTCCTGCAACTCGGCGCTGAAGCGAACGAGCTTCTGCGATTCCTTATCGTCGGTGAGGGTAATAAAGGCTTCGAATGCCGCTTTGAAATTAAACCACTCGTCCTCGTACACTTCGTACGGCCCGATCGTCGGTTCGATCGAGGCGTTCAGGTCCATCCAGGCCAGGTCGCTGTCGTAATATTCATTCGTGAGAAAAGCCTGCGCACGTTTCTCCAAAAATATTTTCAAAGTGGGCTGGGCGGTCGCGGTGGCGGCTGTACGAAGCAACTTCGCGGCTTCAACCAGCTCCGGTTGATATTCGAGGTTGTAGGGAACCGCGATGAATTTTCGGTTCTCGTCGCGTCGGATGATGGTGAAAAAACCGGTGGCGGCGGTGCGCTCAGTTGAGGGAAGGGAATGCATCCACGCGTCTACTTCCTCGCGAGTGGCATCAGCGGGATAAAAATTAGCGGCGGGTGGTTTGGCACCCACGCCCGGAATGAAGGGCGCGTTTTCGTCAATAAGTGACCAAGGCCCGGCGTTGAGGCTGAAGTAGTGCAAGCGGGCGCGTCCGATTGGGGAATCGTCGCGACTCAAGGCGGACAGATACGTGGGATTGAGCGGAGCGACCTGCCGAAGAAAGAGCGCGTCGATAATCTTTGCGGCTTCGATCAGTTTGTGGAGCGCCAGCTGTTCGTTCGCAGGCAGCGGCGCGAGATCGACGTTGATGTCAACCGGTGCGAAGCGGGCGGTCATTCGGCTGAGGTGAGCTTCATCGGGAAACGAACCTTCCGTCGCGTGTATCACTGGTGTTTTCATCAATATGAACAGGCCGGCGATCCGGAGGATCAGATTTCGCATTCGGCCTGAATCGGACTCGCTGCAAGTGATGTCAAGCATGGGCTCCGGGGGCACGTCCGCGGCGAAACGAAGCAGAGTTTTGACCACAGAAATTTACGAGAAGAATGGCGCGAAAAAAATGAGGCGCCGACTGTTGCACGAAGTCAACCGCGCGCAGGCAGATCGTTCATCGCGCTGATTATTTCGCGCTGAACTTGAAGTAGTCGTGGTAGAGTACGATTTTGAAATCGTCTGTGTCCTTGACGTAGAAGCGCACGTCGTAGGGTCCCGGCCGGAGTGCGATCGCGAAGGTTGCCTCGTAGCTTCCGTGTGCGTCTGTCGTGGCCGTGAAGAAATCCATATAACGTTCGGCTGGCAGACCTGGAACGGCGTCGGTGAGCCGATCGTTGCCGGCGAGCTTGGGATTGCCATTCAGCGTCAGGATATAGCGATGTCCCGGAATGAGTCCTTCGAGCGTGAGACGGACAATAAAACCTGTCGCGAATTCAGGATGAAATTCGATTTGTCCCTTCGCGTTGGGCACGGTCTTTCCCCATTCCGGTGGCGCGATAAGGGGGAGCGGACTCCCGAAGGCGGCCGGATGGTCGAAATCGCTCTTTGCGGCGGCAAGAAACGTCCGCTTGGCTGGTGCTTTCGGCAGGGACGGAGACGGTCCATTATCCAGAGTCATCGCTTCCCCTTTGGCAAAAACGACGATTTTTTCGGCGAAGAGGGAGGAGTAGATAGAGGCGAGGACAAGGGCGAGCAGAAGCAATTTTCTCATGGAGGTAAAACGTTGGTTGCCACACTGCCATCTGCGTCGACGAAAGCAACGTGGGCCGTGGAGATTTGAAGAATTTCATCTTCCGTCTTGACGAATGCCTTTTTGAATAACACTACCTTTATTGCGCAAGGTAGCTTGATCATAAATCTCAAATGAGCATCGACGAAAAATTCTTCTCCATCCGCAAGGGCATGCTGGAGTTTCTCGTGCTTAAAATCATCTCGGCCGATCACGTGTACGCGGCGGATATTCTGAAGGAGTTGAACGCGACGGATTTTGCGACGCAGGAGGGAACGCTTTACCCGTTGCTCAGCAAATTGCGCCGCGAGGAGCTGGTCGATTACGAGTGGAAGGAATCGGAGGCGGGTCCGCCGAGAAAATATTACAAGCTGACCGCGAAGGGCAGGGAGCAACTCCGCGACACGCTGGACTACTGGCAGAAGCTCATCGCGACCGTGAAAAATCTGGGCCAACGCTAGGCATCGTTAACAAGTTTCATCATCATCCCCATGAACCGAGTAACCATCATAAATCTGAACGGCAACGCATACCAACTTGAGGAGAGCGGATACGAAGCCTTGCGCGGTTATCTGGACAACGCCGCGCGACGACTGGAAGGCAACCCCGACAAGGACGAAATCATCGCCGACATCGAACAGGCGATTGCAGACAAATTTCAGACGGTGCTCGGCACAAGCAAGAACGTGGTGATGATCAAGGAAGTGGAAACCGTTCTCGCTGAGATGGGGCCGGTGCAAGACGGGAATGAATCAAATGCGGGTGCCTCTTCGGAAAAATCGGGCGGCGCGCCTTTCTCTGGTCGCAAGACTTCGGATTCCGACCATGGAGCCGGCTCAGATGCCACCGCAGGCGCGGTCAAGCGGCTCTACACAATCCGGGAAGGCGCGATGTTCGCCGGCGTTTGCAACGGTCTCGCGGCGTATTTCAATATCGATGTCACCTTCGTCCGGCTCGCATTCGTCCTCCTGACGTTCATCTGGGGCACGGGTGCCTTGGTTTACCTAGTGATGGCGATTGTCATCCCAACTGCCAATACTCCGGCAGAAAAGGCCGCTGCATTCGGGGGCACCGCGACCGCGCAGGAATTCATCCGGCGGGCGAGAGAAGGTTATTACGAAGGGATGAAATCGATCAACGACAAGGATGCTCGTCGCGAATGGAAACGGAAATTCAAGCAGCAGATGCGAGGGTGGAAGCAGAACTCGCAGTATTATTGGAATCAAAACAAATATGACTGGAATCGACCGGGCATTCCGCCGTTGGCACCAATGCACGGACCGGGTATCGGGCTCCCGACTTTGTGGTTGATCAGAACATTGATTAAAGTGGCGGGTGTATTTGCCATTTATTCCCTGGTCACGAGGGGATCAGCTTTTGGTATTGGGCTGCCGGCGGGAGTTCCACTGTGGGTGGGAATCGTCGTGGTGGTCGTCATTTGGAAATTTGTCGCGTGCCCCTTCAAGGCGATGAGTTGGTATGCGACTTATCCGGCGGGGTATGGTACCGGGTGCCGCGGCCCATTTGGTGGATTTTGCGATTTCGTTGTGGGCATTGCCATTCTGGTATTGGTCGTCTGGTTTGCCGACCACCACATCCCGCAATTTCACGAGACGTTGAAACAACTGCCACCGCTACTTCACCAAGCCGTCGATTCCGTTCAGCACTGCCTCGACCGGCACTGATCGCGTCGGCTTACTGAGGTTTGTCGGCGGGACACCTTCATCCCGCCGACATTCGCAACATTGTCCCGGACTAGCAGCCTGTCGGACTTAGAAAATGAAGGCTATCTGGCACCACGTATTTGCCCGAAAAAATTTATTCGAAGGCGTATATTTATCTGTAGACGCCTTCAGTCGGCAAAGTCCGACAGGCTGCTAGTGCAACCTTCGCAACCCGGCGGTCGAGTGATCGGGATCGAGGGGGCGCGGGCGAAACAATTCAACGGTGACGCGGCTCAGTGAAGTCCCGGCAATTCCTATGCTTTCGGCGTGTAGAGTGCCACGAGCGCGGCGCCGACGGCCTGCGATAGTTCTCCGAGGGTGGCGGGCACGACTTTTAATTTTTCCCGCTGGCTCGGCCAAAGGTAAGGTTGGGCCGACTCGCGGATGATGCGCAAATAACGTTCGCGGAATTCAGGAGTCGTTGCCTCGGGATCGATCAGGCCGCCGCCGATCACGACGTATTCCGCGTCGACCGCCATAAGGAGTGACGCCATGTGCAACCCAAGCGCACGAGCTTGGAAGTTGAAAATATCGACGGCCAAAGGATCGTCTTTTTGCGCGAGTGTGCGAAGTGAAAAAGCCTTTTCCTTGATTGGGGTGGCAGAGG
>JAYVMJ010000657.1:0-8660 GCA_043759025.1 Verrucomicrobiota bacterium
CTTCGGATTTCATGCGCGACGGCAGGTGTCCATCTTTGTCAGAAATCCATTCCGGTCAAACGTGTTAGATGCGTTCGGTCATAAACGACGCGAAGTGTCTGCGATTCCCAGAGGGACGGGGCTCAGATTCGGGCGAATAGCGGCAAAAAGGCGCGACCCGTGAGGATCGCGCCTTCTTTGCTTGTCCGGCCGGGGTAGTAGCCGGCAATTGGTGACATCAGAACATGTCCGGCGGGACGTTGCTGAGGGCGTCCAGCATGGTCGTCAGGCCCATTTTAACTTTCAGCATGGAATCCTGGTGGAGGGTTTTCATGCCGTTTTTCATGGCGACGCGCTTCAAATCGGCGACCTCGACCTCCTTGTTGATGGCTTCAGTCAACTCCTCGGAATTCGTCATCAGTTCATGAATACCGACGCGACCCTTGTAGCCATTGCCACTGCAAACGTGGCAGCCCCCCGTCGCGGCCTTGTAGATTTCGCCGCCGGCCTCGAAGCCGATCGCTTTTTTCAGAATTTCCAATTCGCGGCCTTCCGGGACGTATTTGACTTTGCAATTTTTGCAGACGCGCCGGAGCAGGCGCTGGGCGCACACGCAGACGAGGGAAGCGGAAATATTGAACGGCTCGATGCCCATTTCGCCCATACGCGAAACCGTCGAGGGCGCGTCGTTGGTGTGCAGGGTGGAGACGAGCAAGTGACCGGTGAGCGCGGCTTCGCAGGCGATCTGCGCGGTTTCCTTGTCGCGGATTTCGCCGACGAGGATGATGTCGGGATCCATGCGCAAATAGCAGCGGAGCGCTCGCTCGAACGTGAGGCCGATCTGCCGGTTCATTTGCATTTGGTTGATGCCGGCGAGCGTGTACTCGATTGGATCTTCGGCGGTCTGGATGTTCACGTCCGGCGTATTCACTTCGCCGAGCGCGGAGTAGAGCGTCATCGATTTGCCGGAGCCGGTCGGTCCGCAATGGAGAATCATGCCGTACGGTTGCCGCACGCACTCGCGGTATCGCGCGAGATTTTCATCGGAAAATCCGAGCATGGGCAGCGGCAGCGTGCTCTTCTGTTTGTCGAGGATACGCATGACGACTTTCTCGCCGTGATTCATCGGACCGGTGGCGACGCGCAGATCGATATCAATGTTCTTCTTCGTGAATTTCTTGAAGACAATGCGACCGTCCTGCGGCAGACGGCGCTCGGAAATGTCGAGGTTGCACATGATCTTCAAGCGGGCGACGAGGGCTAAGGCGACCTGCTTGGGGAGGCGGAGCTTTTCCGCGCACATGCCATCGATGCGATAACGCACGAGCAGATCCTTTTCCATCGGCTCGATGTGAATATCCGATGCACCGGAAATATACGCGTCCTCGATGATGCGATTGGTGAGCTGGATGATGGGCGCTGATTCCTCGCTCTCGAGGTCCGCGGCCTTCATGTCGCCGAGGGCGCCGCCCTCCGTATTGTAGGCATTGCCGATGAGATCTTTGACCTCGTCGAGATCGACGTCACCCGCTTCCAGGGATTTCGCGCCGCTGCCGGCCTGTTCCTTGAAAAACTTTTTGACCAGCGCGTCGAGGAGCGTGGCCGAGACGATCTTCACATCGTCGATCGTCATCTCCGTGGCCGTCTGGAACGACTCGCGTTTGGCGTAGTCAATCGGATTGACCATCAGCACCGCGCAGGAATTGGTCCCGCTCGTTCGGTAGGGGAAGATTCCTTCGCGACGGATAATCGCGTCGCCGGTCATCATCACGATTTTGTCGTCAATCTCCACTTCGTCGATGGTGGTGACGAGCGGCAGGTCGGTGAACTTGGAAATGAATTTTGCGGTGTCCTCGGCGCTCAGCTGGAATTTCGGGTCCAGCATGCGCTGAATCAGCGTCGACGAATATTCGGCGACCTCGCTTAGGATCGCCAGATCCTTGGCCGTGAACTGTCCGCCAGTGCCGGCGGATTGTTCCTTGTTCAGCACCTGGATCGCGCCGATGACGAGATTGGTTTTGAGCGGAACGGTGAGCATCGACTTCACCTCGAAGCCGACGTTCATCTTTTTCAGTCCGCTCTCATCCGTTCCTTTGCCGGTGAAAAATAGCGGTTCGCCCGTTTGGACCACCTTGCCGACGTTCCCTGTGCCGCCCGGCAGTTTGCTTTGCAGAAGCTTCTTTCCGGTCTCGCGGAATAAAAGCTCCTTGTCCTTATCGGCGCCCCAGAGCGTCGGTGAATAGTAGATGTTCTTGAACGCGATTTCTCCGCCTTCGACCAGATAAAGCGTCATCGACTGCGCTTGGAGGGTTTCGACGACTTTGCTCGCGGTGAGCTCGATAACGGATTCGACGTCCTGTTTGCTTGGCGTCGGTTTCGAAATGACTTTGATCAGCAGGGACCGGCGGAGTGCGCCGGTGAGGTTGCTAGCGGTGGCCATGAGAGGGAGGATTGGGAGGCGCCGCCGGTCGAAAACGGGACGGCGTCTGGCTTGGAATTGAAAAACGCGCTTGCTTGTATGAGCGATTTTTCGCGTGGTCGAGGGCGAACTTAAAAATGCTCGGCTGGCTCAATACGATCAGAAAAAAATTCTTGCCGGACAAAAACGTCACGTCGCGGACGGCGGACGGAGCACGCGGGGAACAGGCGGCGGCGGATTTCTTGCAGGCGCGACGCGGCTTTTCGGTCGTCACCCGCAACTGGCGCAATCCACGTGATCTGCGCGACGAGATCGATCTGGTCTGTAGCGATGGCAAGGTGCTGGTTTTCGTGGAAGTGAAGGCGCGTGCCGAGGGTGCGCTGGTGTCGGGGTTTCTTGCGGTCGATGAGCGCAAAAAGCGCGCGTTGCGACGGGCGGTGCACGCCTACCTTGGTCAGCTCACCCATCCACCGAGATCGTTTCGCTTCGACGTGGTCGAGGTGACTTTAAGCGGCCGGTTGCCGCCGCAGGTGATGCATTACGAAAATGTGCCGCTGTTTCCCAAGGGCTACTATGTGGCGCGGGAAAGCGGATCGCTGGACGAGGTGTCGGGGAATTTGTGACACGGTTGGATAGATAAAAACCTTGCGGGAGAGCGTCTTCCGGCTGACCTTCGCCGCCATGGCAGACGAAATTCGTCATCCCTTTTTGCATGGCTTGAGCAAGCACCGCGGTTCTCCGCCCACGGTGATTGTCATTTTTGGCGCTTCGGGCGATTTGACCGCTCGAAAGCTGATCCCGGCGATCTACAATCTCGCTCACGACGGCCTGCTGCCGGCGGACTTTTACCTGATCGGATTTGGACGGAAGGAAATTCCCGACGCCGAATTCCAAAAGCTCGCGGCGGACGCGATCAAGGAATTTTCCCGCCGCGAAATGAGTCGGGACGTTTGGGCGCGACTCGCCACGCGCACGCTGTATGTCAGTGGCGGCTACGATGAGAAGGGAGCCTACGATAAATTGAACACGCGGATCGGCGAACTCGAAAAGGACGTCGGTCAGCCGCTCCAGTCGCTGTTTTATATTTCCACTCCGCCCACGGTTTTCGCGCCGATCATCCAGAATCTCGGAGCTAGCGGGCTCGCCAAACGGCATTTCGGTGGAGCGCAGCATTCGAAGGTGATCATCGAAAAACCCTTTGGCCGCGATCTCTCGAGCGCCAAGGCGTTGAATCAGGAGCTCACAACCGTTTTCGCCGAGGAACAAGTTTTTCGGATCGACCATTACCTCGGGAAGGAAACGGTGCAGGATCTCTTGGTGCAGCGTTTCGCCAACTCGATTTTCGAGCCGTTGTGGAATCGCAATTTTATCGACCACGTGCAGATCACCGTGGCCGAGGAAGTGGGCGTCGGCTCGCGCGCCGGATATTACGAACAGAGCGGCTGTCTGCGCGACATGATCCAGAATCACACGATGCAGTTGCTTGCGCTTACCGCGATGGAACCGCCGGTGTCATTCGATCCGCAGTCGTTGCGCGACGAGAAGGTGAAATTGCTCAAGGCAATCCAACCCGTCCGCCTCGATGGTCCGGATAGCGACGTCGCTCGCGCCCAATATTCGGCTGGAATGATGGGCGGAAAGGAAGTGCCCGGTTATCTTTCGGAAAAGGACATCAAGCCGGAATCCGCCACCGAAACGTATGCGGCGTTGCGGTTGAGCATTAATAATTGGCGCTGGCAGGGCGTGCCATTTTATTTGCGATCGGGCAAACGCATGGCGCGTCGCGTCAGCGAAATTGCCATCCGGTTCAAGCGCGCCCCCGGAAGCTTGTTCGCGGAATCCGACCGTTTTAATCTCGCGCACAACACCCTCGCCTTCCAGATCCAGCCGGACGAGGGACTGAGCTTGATCCTCAATGCCAAGGTGCCCGGTCTGGAAACGCGGACCCAGCCGGTGAAGATGAATTTCCGTTACGCGACGACGTTTGGTTCGAACACGCCCGAAGCGTACGAGCGCCTCGTGCTCGATGCGATGATCGGGGATGGTACACTCTTTATTCGCGGCGACGAAACGGAACGCTCGTGGCAATTGATCACGCCGATTTTGGAGCACTGGGCAAAGGAAGGCCGGAAGGGAATGGACAGTTACGTTGCCGGTTCGTGGGGACCGGAATCTTCGGCCGCGCTGCTCAAGGCCAACGGACACACTTGGCGCGAGCCCTGACCGCCGCTCGTTTATAATCTTACCTAACTGAACGGACATGCCGACTATTTTTGACGCGCTGCCTGGAATGGAGGTGCCGGTTGATGGCATCACCCGCGGATTTGCCAAGCTGTGGGAAAACACCGAGGGGATGGATCAAAAGGCGATGCAGCTGAATCTGGTCGCGCATTTTGGGTTTGCCACGACCGAGCAGGACGCGCTCGAACAATTCCGGGTCGCCGGTCGGCTGGCCGAGCGTTATCCCTGTCGCGTCGTGATCCTTTGTCCATTGGGTGAAGACACGAAAGAAAAGGAAATGCGGGCCAAGATTTATGGCGAGTGCTTCATGGGAAAGTCGAAGGGCGACACCCGCTGCATTGAAATCGTCGCGTTGAGTTATCCGCCGAGCGCGAAGTCGTATTTGCAGGATCAGGTTTCCATCTGCCTTTCGACTGACCTGCCAATCTATTACTGGGCGCATCGCTTCACGTCGAGCCAGCGGATCGGAAACTACCGGTATTTGCTGACCCGTTCGCAACGCGTGATGTTTGATAGCGCGATCGTGTCAGCCGACGCGCTTTCGTATGCGTGGCCGAATATTTCCGCGGTGCGCGATCTGGCTTATACGCGCACGCTGCCGTTGCGCCAAAATATCGGGCAGTTCCTGAGTCGTTATGCGCCGGGGCTCATCATTGAAGGGTTGCAGGAAGTCACGATTCGTCACCGTGCGCAGCTGGCAGGCGAAGCAAGTTGCCTGTTGGGCTGGGTGAAGAAAGGTTTGGTGCGTTCCGGTGCGAATGTGGATCAAGGAATTAAATTCACCGTGACGCCGGTCGACTGCGCCGGCTGTTTTTCGCTCCAATTTATTTACGCGGACAAGAAGAAACACTTCGAGTGGTCGGCCGATTTGACGAAGGACAACGCGGAATTCACCGGGGATCTCGGCACCGGCAAGTCGGCGCAGACCGTTAGCGCGCATTTCATGGCGCCCGAAGCGGCGCTGGCGGAAGCGATGTTCTTTTAATACCAATCGCCCGAAATGAATGGATCCGTGGTAGGGGCCGTTGCCCTCAACGGTCCCTGCGCCAACGAGGGCGGTTGAGGGCAACCGCCCCTACCGTTTCAACCAAGAGCAAAGGCTAAAAATTAAAGGACGTTGATATAAGCCGAGGGTCGAGCAGGGGAAGCCGCGCTACGGTTAGACTTTTTAAGACGAGAACTAAGGCTGGCGTGAGCTTCATTGGCGGTACTAACGTTTGTCTGCATGCCAAACCCCGCCGGCTCCGCCCCGAGCCAAGCATTTTCCCGGCCGACGCGCGCCCGCTATTGGGTGGTCGTTTTTGCCGTCACTCTCGCGACCATTCAATACATCGATCGCGTGGCGATTTCGCAGGCGATGCCGGATATCGCGGCGGAAATGAAATTTTCCGACACGCAGCGCGGGCTGGTTTTCTCGGCCTTCACGCTGGCGTATGCGCTCTTCGAAATCCCCACCGGCTGGCTCGGGGACAAGCTGGGTGCGCGGCAGGTGTTGTTGCGCGTGGTGACGTGGTGGTCAATTTTCACGGCGGCGACGGGATGGGCCTGGAATTTTGGCGCGATGCTCGTGACCCGGTTTGTTTTCGGGGCGGGCGAGGCCGGTTGCTTCCCCAACCTGACCAAGGCGCTCGGGGCCTGGCTGCCGAAGCGTGACCGCACGCGGGCGCAGGCGCTGATGTGGATGGGGGCGCGTTGGGGCGGCGCAGCGGCGCCGTTGCTGGTGGTGGCGGTCATGGCCTTCGTCACGTGGCGGGTGGCGTTCATGCTCTTCGCTGTGCTCGGCGTGGTGTGGGCGATCGTGTTTTACCGGTGGTTTCGCGATAACCCGCGCGATCATCCGAGCGTCAACGCCGCGGAATTGGAATTGCTCAAGGATAACGAACAAAACGTCGTCACCCATGGATCGGTGCCGTGGCAAAAGTTGATCACGAGTCCGACGATGTGGTTGTTGTGGGCGCAGTATTTTTGCCTGAGTTACGGGTGGTATTTCTATGTGACGTGGCTCCCGACCTACCTGCGCGACGAACGAAACATGGATATCAAATCGAACGCGTTCATGCACTGGTTGTCGGGTGTGCTGGAAGGATGGTTGAGCCCGGAGCTTGCCTTGAAAGTGCTTGCTGCGGCGCTGGCGGGAATTCCGCTTTTCTTTGGCGGCTTCGGTTCACTCTTCGGCGGCATGGTGTCCAGCCGGCTGATCGCCCGCGGTGGTTCCGTGACTCGGGTGAGGCGATCATTCGGTTTCGTCGGATTGACCGGAGCCGCCGCGCTACTCATGGCGGCATTTTATATTCACGATCCATTGCTCGCGATGCTTTCAATGGGCCTGGCAAGTTTCTGCAACGATCTGACGATGCCCGGAAGTTGGGCGACCTGCATGGATATTGGCGGCCGCTATTCCGGTACCGTATCGGGCAGCATGAATATGATGGGCAACTTCGGCGGTATGGCCGGGCCGATCGTGGTGGGATTGGTCTTGTCGCTGACCGGGCGCGACTGGCAACTCGCGTTCGCGATCTCGTCCGTGATTTATTTTCTCGGTGCGGTATGCTGGCTGTTTATCGATCCGGTGACACCGCTGGAACAGCCGGCGGATGTTGAAGGCGGAGCGTCAACTGCGTGATCTCATGAAAATCCATTCAAAGTTTACGGTCCTGATTTGCGCGCTGGCGCTCGGCTCATTTTTCCCAGTGACAGCCCTGAGCGCGCCGAAAAAGAAAACGCCACCGCCACCGGCGATTGCCAAACTGGCGTGGCTGGCGGGGAGCTGGCGGTTGGAAAAAAACAGCCAGGTCATGGACGAACAGTGGATGGTCCCGGGCGGTGGTGTGATGCTTGGGATGGAACGCACCTTGGAAAAAGGCAAAGTGAGAGAATTTGCCTTCCTTCAGATTCGTGAAGGTCCCGGTGGAAACCTCTTTTTCGTGCAGCAGGCTTCAGGGCAGAAGGAAGCGGCGTTCCAATCTAAGTCCCTGACCGACGCTGCAGTGATTTTTCAAAACCAGCTGCAGGATTTTCCACAAACGATCAGTTATACGCTGCAACCCGACGGATCGGTGCTCGCGGCCGAGGAAGGGACCGGGGCCGACGGACAGCCCAAGCGGATCGAAATCATCTACCACCGAATCGGCCAATAAGGCGCGAACTCGGCGATCACGATCGGATTACACCAAACGCCCGACGCATTCACACGAAGGTCGCCAAGCACGCGGAGCAATCTCTCGTCGAAGGATCGTACTTCGAGGTCTTGGCGAACTTGGTGTAAAGTGACGAAGATTGAGGGATTGGTATTACTTGGAGGCGACTTTCTTGAAGGTAGCGGTCTCGGCGTCGAAAAATTTCCGAGCTTCATCTACGAGCCGATTTGGGTTTTCGGCGAACGCCTTGCTATCAGTCTCGATGGCCATGACGCCCGTCCAACCGGTCTTTTTGATTTCGGCGAACAGGCCGGCGTAGTTGGCTTTGCCCTTGCCGATTTCGGTGTCGACCGGAACCGATTTGCCATCCGTCGTGACGATTTCCTTGTCCTTAAAATGCATGTCGTACACGCGATCGCCATAGTCGTGGAAGACCTTGGCGGCATCAAATCCGGCGGCGGTGATCCAGCCGAGGTCGAGGCAAACGCCGATGCGGTGGTCGCGTTTCTCCAGGACTTTCATGACGGTGGCGGGGTTGCCATACACGGAGTCGAGGTTGTGATTGTGGATCGCGAGCTTAATATCGTACTCCTTGACGAGTTCTTCGAGATTGTCCCACGCGCGCAAATCCTGGGGTTCGACCGCGATGACTTTCATGCCCATGAGCTTCGCGAATTCAAACAGCTTGCGGTTTTCTTCCTTGTCGAGGCCCGGACGATTGACGCCAAAGGAATAGGGGGTGAGTCCGTGGGCATCGAGAATGGCCTTCTTGCGGAGGCTTTCCGCGCGGGGCGCATTCGGATCCATGTGCGCGGCGATGAACTCGATTTGTTTCAATCCATGTTTGGTGGCGAAATCGACGACTTGATCGAAGGTCATGTTGC
>JAYVMJ010000658.1:0-3521 GCA_043759025.1 Verrucomicrobiota bacterium
TCGCGATAATCGTCTTTTTGTAGGCGGCCTCAATCTTTGCCCCGACATAACGCAAATCGACCGCCGTTTGCTCCGGTTTGTAGGGAATGCCGATTCCACCGCCAAGATTGATAAATTCAAAGCGGATGCCGAGTTCGCGATTCAGCTCCACCACCAAATCGAAAAGCATCTGCGCCGTTTCGACGAAATAATCGGGATTGAGTTCGTTCGACGCCACCATCGTGTGCAGGCCAAAACGCTTCACGCCCTTCGCCTTCAGGATACGGTAACCCTCGAACAACTGAGGGCGGGTAAAGCCATACTTCGCTTCCTCCGGTTTGCCGATGATCACATTGCCTTCCTTGAGCGGGCCCGGGTTATAGCGGAAGCAAAGCATCTCGGGCAATTTGCCACCGAGGGCTTTTTCCAGATAGGCGATGTGCGAAATGTCATCCAGGTTGATGATCGCCCCGAGTTCGACCGCCTTTTGGTATTCGTAGTCAGGGGTGTCGTTCGACGTGAAGACGATCTTGTCACCGGTAATACCGACTGCTTCGCAAAGCATGAGCTCGCCCAAGGAAGAACAATCGCCGCCCAGACCCTCCGCCTTGAGCGCAGTCATCACGTACGGATTCGGCAGCGCCTTTACGGCATAATAATTCACGAAACCACCCGGCACCCATTTGAACGCATCGTTGAATGCCCGCGCATTTTTTCGCATCGCAACCTCGTCATAGAGATGGAAAGGCGTGGGCACTTTGGCCGCGATCGCTTCGAGCTGTGCTTTCGTGAATGGAAGGGTCTTGTCGGTCATGGACGTAGCTGCCGAACACACCCAGCCCGCCCCACCCTGTCAACGCCGGACGTCTGCACTGCACGAAACCTCTGCTCTGGTTTACATTGGGTCACTCCCGATGAGCGACCGCCCACGTTTATTTTTTCGCCCAATCGCGCCACATCCAGCGCAACATATCGGGCAGGATCGCCCCACCCTGCTTGTCGGAGTGATTGCCGTCGCCCCAGACATGATTGACGTCGTAACGCGGCCCCGGCGCGTGGTGGCGATCGGCGTTCACGTTGGCGTATTCGAGCGCGTTGAGCATCTGCTCGTTCGCGAGGTGCCAGTTGCCGTGCTCGTTGGTCAGCGCGGTCCACTCCGGTTTGAAGCCTTTCGTATCGGTGAGGTTGCTCAAATCATTCGTGCCGTCCTGCAGGAAAATATGGATCGGCTTGATGGGGCTTTTCCGGATCAACGTCGGGTACAGGTCGCCGCCCGGTGTCATTGGGTGGCCTTCGTGAGCCGGTTTGTAGCCGATCGACGTGAAGCTGCCGATCATGCTGATGACCTTGCGGAATTGATCGGGCCTTTCCCAAGCGACGGTCCACGCGCAAATCGCGCCGCTGCTGGTGCCGCCAATCGCGCGATTTTCCGGATCGTCGCTCAGCCGGTATTTCTTTCCCACCTCCGGAAGCATTTCCTCGATGAGAAACCGGGCGTAATGATCATTCAGCGCATCGTACTCTTCTGCGCGGTGGTTCGGATTATCCAAGCCGAGATTGTCCGGGTATTTTTCGCTCAAGTTTCCCGGGGTGATAAAGATCCCGATCGTCACCGGAATTTCCTTTTTATAAACGAGATTTTCCAGCGTCTGCGGAACACTGAGTTCGCCGCCGGGAAAAATGGCGCGCTGGCCGTCTTGAAAAACCAACACGGCCGCCGGGATTTCCGGTGTGTACTGCGCTGGCACAAAAACCCAATATCGCCTCACGGTACCGGGGAAGAACTTGCTATGAATTTCAAACGGCCCTTCGAGCCGCCCCTTCGGCACTCCCGGTTGCGGCAGCGAATCTGCCGTCAGATGATAATCGTTCAACTTGTGTTCGGGCGCGGCCACGTGGGCGGGAGCAAGAACGGCGGTTAATCCAGCCAGCGCTGCGAGCAGCAGCGCGCAACTTTTCAACGACATAGGGTATTGCATCGGAGTCCCCAACCTTTATTCGAGCAGGTGCGGATATGAAATCCAAAAATCAAACGGACCAGACGGCCGCTTCTTCCGCGGCACAGACCCCGCCCGTCGAAATTGCCGACTACGCCCGCCTCGCTCCGCGTCACCTCTCGTCGATGGCGTGGGAATACGTCAGCGGTGCCGCCGCAGATGAGACGACCTTGCGCTGGAACGAAGAGGCCTATGGCAAGATCCGTCTGCGCCCGCGCAACCTGATCGATGTCTCGCGCATCGAGACCAAGCTCTCGCTCTTTGGCCACGACCTCGATTGCCCCATTCTGCTCGCGCCGGTCGCCTATCAGCGACTGGCCCATCCCGACGGCGAACGCGCGACCGTGCAAGGGGCCGAGGCGGCAGGGGCGACCGTCGTGCTGAGCACTTTTTCCACGGTGAGTCTTGAGGAAGTTGCAGCGGCCGCGACCAAACCGCATTGGTTTCAACTCTACGTCCAACCCGATCGCGAATTCACCCGCGAACTCGTGCGCCGCGCCGAAGCCGCCGGCTACAAAGCGCTCGTTGTGACGGTGGACACCCCGGTGCTCGGACCGCGTTATCGCGAGCTTCGCCACAAATTTTCCCTGCCGGAGGGAATGGAGCGCGCCAACCTCAAGGGACTCGCCAGCGCCACCGGCGGACACCGGCCAACCGAACGGAACATTTTCAGCGCAACGCTCGATCCCAAACTGACCTGGCAGGACATCGCGTGGCTGCGCTCGCTGACGTCGCTCCCGATTATTTTGAAAGGCGTTATGAACGCCGCGGATGCCGGGCGCGCCGTCGACGAAGGCGTCGCAGGGCTCATTGTTTCCAATCACGGCGGACGCAATCTCGACACCGTGCCGGCGTCGATCGATGCACTGCCCGAAGTCGTGGCCAAAGTGGCCGGGCGTTTTCCAATATTGATCGACGGCGGCATTCGTCATGGAACCGATGTCTTGAAAGCAGTCGCGCTCGGCGCCTCTGCCGTGCTAATCGGGCGGCCCTACGTCTACGGATTGGCCGTCGGCGGAGCGGACGGCGTTTCGCGAGTCGTCAATATTCTGCGACGGGAATTCGAAATGGCCATGGCCCTCACCGGCAAAACGTCGCTCGCAGCGATCGATCGCTCCGTGCTCTGGGAATAACTCACCGTGCGCGCCGTCAGGCTCATCCGCATCACAAATACCGTTGCATGAATGGCTGTTGTTTCAGCCACGCCTCCAACTCATCGGCGAGCGCCCGGTCGTCAGCAACGCGGGGATGAGCGCTCGACCAGTGGGTGAAAACGTAGTGGCTGATCGCCGGGTCGTCCGCCTCGACGGTTTTCACTACCGCTTCCCACGCCAGCCGCAAAGGCTCGCTGTGCGCGCCGCCGTACATCCCGCCGCGCAGCAGTACGAAATGCGTCTTCGGATACGCCTGACGCATCGCTTTCACCAGCGCGAGGTAACCCGGCGTGTAACCGGCAGGAAATGGGTGATGTTGGTTGCGGGAAAAAGAATCGTCATTCTCCCCAAAATTGATGAACGCAACCTCGGGTTGCCAGGAGTTAAGATC
>JAYVMJ010000659.1:0-6141 GCA_043759025.1 Verrucomicrobiota bacterium
ACCATCACGCCCAAGGTCCCAATCAGCGCCGCCAAAGTCCAACGATGCGCGGAAAACGCCTGCCATCTTTCCTGCGTGATCCCAACGAGCAGCACCGGAAACATGACCGCGAGCGGGATGCCGAAAAATTGCACCGACTTCTGCCAGCCGTAGCCGAACGACGTGACGACGGTATAAGCCAGCAACGCCAGAAAACCAGCGATCGAAAAAAACAGCTCCAATCGCCGCGGGTTGAGTTTGAAAATCAAAACCGTGCTCACGCCGACCGCCGCACTCGCGACGAGGCCGCCCGCCATCCCGTACAACCGGATTGATGGCACGCCCAGCGTGACGAGGCTGGGCAGATAACCGGCAAACGTAACCCGGCTGAAAATATTCGCCCACGCGGAATCTCCCCGAGCCTGCTCGATCGAATTTTGAATGCCGCTCCAAAGTCGAACCGTCGTAACCGGATTCAAGCACAGGCCCACCACCACGATAACCACCGCCCAACCCAGGAGACGAAAGCGCCCCGACTTCTCCGCGAAACATTTCCACAACGCCAGCAGTCCAACCGGCGCCAACGCGAACACAAAAATTTCCGGATACGAAGCCAGAACTCCATGGATAAAAAAGACCCCGATAACACCAAATGGCCAGGTACACCCCGGACGACCGTCAGCAATCAAAAGCGCAACCAGCCATAGCCCGCCGCTAAATAGGGTGCCGAACAAATTCGGCACATTGCCATTCGCGACGAAGAAATACAGGACCGGCTGACAAAAGAAAACGAACGCGACCGCACGGCGACGCAAGGTCGGCAGACCCATCCGTCGCGCGAGCGCGAACGTTACCAGCACCCACGGCACCGCGAGGGCGCAGACGAAAAAATTGTACAGACGGATCGGCGTTTGTCCGAAGTTCGCCGTCGTGAGCGCGAGATATCCCTCCGATGCCATGCGCGCCCAAGCCGGATGCCAGCCACAGAATGACCATGTGGCATTGAACAATGGAAAATCCCGGTTCTTCGACGCTATCGTCAGGTAATCGTGACTCTGCAAATACTGCGCACCCACGCACCAGAAGAAATTATCATGATTGGTTTTTCCATCGAACAGCGCCAGATCGGGAAAAACGAGAAAGGGCAGCAACAGGGCAAGCCACAGCAGGGCAAACCCGCCGACCGCCCAAAGCCCAATCCGCGACCGCGCAATCCCGGTAAAATCAGCGAGCAGCTGACGGCGCGTTGTGGGAAGAAGGAACACCGCGAATGAAGGAATCCACGCCAGCCACGTCACCGCTCCGCGCAACGGCATGAACGCGCCCGCCGCGCTCGCGACAAACACCACCCACGCCAGACCAAACAGACTGGCCAAGGCGATTCGAGTGAGGCGTGTTTCCGCAGGCAGGGCCCCCGCCACCACATAGCCCGCGAAAATCATCAGCAGGCAGATTGCAGCGGCAAGGAAGCTTCCAAAAACAAACGTCATAGCGTAAGCGCACACCAGTTACCGGGAAAGCCGGCCGGAATCAAGGGAGTCGTGCCGCAATTTCCTGGTCTCCGACCTTGCATCGTTGAAGGTAACACCGTCTCCCCCGGAGCCGAGCTGGGGCTCGGCATTCCCGGGCGGACGGATGGCTTACTTCAGGCTCGCGGCGAAATCCTCGGCGGCTTTCGACTCGTCCTTGCGCTCTTTTTCCATGTGGGGAAGAGCGCGAAGCAGCGTCTGCATTTCCTCAAGGTCCTGCTCTTCGAAATGCGATGCGTCGCCTGCTCCCGGCCGCACAATGCTCCGTTCGTTATCCCAGCTAAAAATCCATTCATGCCCCAAAACCTGGCCCATGCTTTTATCGAAGCTCGGCGGTTTTTTGGCAGTGACGGCCGCAGCCCATTTTCTCGCTCTCGCAATGGCCTCCTCCAAAGCGCCCACGTCATTGACCCCAAAGGGAAAAACGAAATCGGTCTTGAATTCGCCCGCGCGGTTTTTGCTCGCACGGGTTAGGCCACCGGCCGTTCCCTGAATCGCCACCCGACAGGTCCACCGCACTTCCAAGCCGGTCACCGCGTCGGCGGCCGTAATGGAGCGTTCGCCATTGGTCGTTTTATCGAGACCGCGCGGCTCCGGCGGCAATGGCGGCGGTGCCGGCTGGAGCGGTTCCACAATCGGATATTTGGCCAGCACGTCGGGCGGCAACAACGCCTTGCTGATTTTGGCCGCCCCCTTCGAATATTTGATCGTCAGCCAGTCATCAGACTGGCGGATCACCGACCACGAATCGAACACGCGTCCATCGGAAAGTTCCAGCGGCGTGGATGATGCGTCCGGCCAGACCACCCCCGTTATAAATCTCCGTGGAATTCCTTGATCGGCAAGTTCCGGTGGCGTGGACGACGAGTCGATGGCAAAGCCGTTCAAACCAATCGCCAAAAACAGTATTCCCATCATGGACCTTTTCACCGCGAAAGCATTGGGAAATACCGGCGAAAGAGGTGGATAAACCCAACCGGGGAAGAGACGGGAAAGTGACTTATGTGTAGGCAAGGAAACATATAGACATCACATGTACGCAGCGTTCCTCATTTTAAAAAAAAAGACGAAACCGCTATTGCATCTAATCTGAATTATGAAGCATCCGAAACGATTCACCCAGCCTTGGAGCGGCAGCGACCCGGCTGCCGTGAATCCATTGGAATTTTCAGCGAGGATCGACCAGTTTGTCCGACTGAAAATCGAAAAACTGCTTAAAGATATCCTGCCAGAAACCAATTTCGGCAAACTCCGTGGATGGCCACCCCATCGCCCGGGCCACTTCATTGTGACCAGTGGCCTCAAGCACCCGCAAAATGAAGGGGCCCTTTGATTCAATTTCGAGGCGCCGATTAAGTGTGGCCTTCAATTCATCCCCGGACGGAGCGTCACCGATCTTAATCATCGCCTGTTCGAGTTCATAAAACTGCCGCGACAAGTCGGCATGCTGTCTCGCCTTGACCGAATATCCCAAGACCAAGTCGAGCGCGGTCAGCGCACTGATCAGTCCGCCAAAAACGATCGCGGCGGTTGAGCGAGTCGTCATCGACGCCGCCACAAATTATCGTCAGGAAATTCGTCCAGTCGCCAAGGGAATCGAAAAACACCTTTCGTGAATTGTGGTAGCGGATTGCGCGTCGGACGCCAAAAAGTAAATCGGCCCACTTCGAGGTACTCTTGTCTTTGTCCACGGGTAGAGAGGGTTGGCGGGATTATACCACAAAACCCGTAAAACAGGTCGAATTTTGTTCATCGAAACGACTCCGGTCCATTTTTAGTAGAAAAACGGGAGAAATAAGCAACGAACGGTCGCGTCGTCCAACCACGGATCATCTAGCCACAAAACTTCGCAAGAAATATTCCGACTCCCGCCATATCTTCCACGCGTCCATAGGCGCCTCATAGTTTCCACCTGCAACCGCCCCCCCCCTGTGCGATCTTTCGCAGCCAAAAGGTAGGGCGCGTTATCCCTAACGCGCCGTTCACGAGCCTCGACGCACCTGATCATCCGCTCAAACCCAAAACCAAACGCGCGTGGCCCAGCGGTCCAGGCCCACCCGAAACTCATCGCCACCAACATTGCGATCGCCACCAACTCACGCCGCCCGCGCCATCGCCCCAATCGTCTGGCGCACGTGATCACCGCTGATCGTTTCGTGCTCGATCAAATCGCGCGCGATTGCATCCAGCGCCGCCCTCGCGCCGGCCACCATTCGGGTCGTCGCTTCATAATTTTCCTCAAGAATCGTTTTCACGTAATGCTCGGCGTCGTGCAAAGTCTGCGGGCTCGCGAGCTTCGCCTCCCCTTCCGATTGCGTGAGTGCCATGAAGCCAAGCGGTGACATGCCCCATTCAAAAACCATTTGTCGCGCGATCCGCGTCGCCTCCTGAATATCGCTCGAGGCGCCGCTCGTGATACTGCCGAGCGCGATCTCCTCCGCCACGCGACCGGCCATCAGGCAACGCAGCCGATTCACGAGTTGCTCGCGGGATTGATTGTACACGTCGCGCTCCGGCGTGAACTGCGTACTGCCGAGCGAACGTCCGCGCGGAATGATCGTCACCTTGTGCAACTTCATCGTGTCGTCACCCGACAACACCTGCACGAGCGCATGTCCGGCCTCATGATAAGCGATGACACGCTTGTCGTTTTCCGTGAAGGCGCGCGGACACTCGCGGCCCCAATTGATTTTGTCACGTGCCTCGTCCAAGTCAGCCATCGTGACCGTCGCACGACGATGACGCGCGGCGTGAATCGCGCCTTCATTGAGTAAATTGGCCAGATCCGCGCCGGAAAATCCGGGCGTGCCTTTCGCGAGCTGCGAGAGATCGACGCTGTGATCCAGCTTCACCGCTCCCGCGTGAACCTGCAGAATCGCGGTGCGGCCAGCCAGGTCAGGCAGCCCGATGGAAACCTGGCGATCGAAACGCCCCGGGCGCAGCAGCGCCGAATCCATGGTATCAGGCCGGTTGGTCGCTCCGAACACCACCACCGCGTCCTCCGAGTCGAAACCATCCATCGCGACGAGCAACGCATTGAGCGTCTGGTCGTGTTCCTGTTGGACGCCGCCCGTTTCGCCCGACGAACGCTTGCGACCCACCGCGTCGATCTCGTCGATAAAAATAATACTGGGCGCGGTTTCGCGCGCTTTTCTGAATAGCGCGCGCACCCGCGCCGCCCCAACGCCAACATACAACTCAACAAAATCCGAGCCGCTCAAACTGTAGAAATGCGCCTTCGCCTCGCCCGCGACCGCCTTGGCCAGCATCGTTTTGCCGGTGCCGGGAGGACCGACCAACAGCACGCCCTTCGGCATCCGCCCGCCGGTGGAACGAAAGCGCGCTGGGTCCTTGAGAAATTCGACGACCTCGTGCACCTCGTCCTTGGCCTCGTCGCATCCAGCGACTGCGGAAAATTTCACGTCCGACGTCGCGGAGCGCATTTGATGACTCGAAAACGAAGTTTGCCGACCGCTCACATACGCAACGCCCATTAACGCCCCGGCGATTCCCGTCAAAAAGGCCAGCAGCTGCATGACTGAATGAGCGATCGCCGCTGCATCGCCCCGCCAACCGTCCGGCCGGGCGCTGGCCACCGCCGCCGCGTCGTCCTCGGAGAAATGATTGGTGCGCAGCAGACCCAAGTCCGCGTCCGTCAACCGCGCGGTCGCCTGCACTGCCGCGGATTTTCCCGGATAAGTCCGCTTTGCCGAAAGATCGGCCAAGCCGGCCGCATTCATGCGATAAGTGATCGTCCCCGCCGAGAGCTCTCCCACCGCCGCCGTGCCTAGAAAATCCGCCGCAGTCAGTCGATCGGGTTTGGCCGCCCCCACGGCCGCAGAAGTGGACTGGCTCAAATAAAGATCGGCCCCCAGCGAGACAAGAAACGCGCCAAGCAGAACCAGGAACCAACGCACTCGAATAAAAGGCATTCCCTCTAAGCGTCACAGCCACCCCTTTCTTCAACCCGGATATGACAAAAATCACGGGATAATTTCGAAAAAAGTCTTTAAAATAACCCGTAAAATCCAACCCGGTGATCCCTACCGCAAAAAGCCAGATTGTCCCCGGACGACAGCGCCCAAAAGGATCGGCATCGAAGCCCGCCCGACGATCCTCGTGAGAAGAAGCGCGCTGATTCTATAGCGGACAAAATCTGGATCGCGCCCGTATTCGGAAAATCGGGGGGAATCCCACAAAATGGGTTCCACCATCTGTCCGGCGTGTCGAATCAGAGAGGGACGACCACCAACCCCTTCTGCGCTTATCATTTCCCATGGCAATTATTCACCTGATCTATGCAAGTTCGGCCACGAAAGCTTTTTCTGAAAAGGATCTGTTGGCGTTACTGGAAATCAGCCGGCGCAACAATGAACCGGCCGGGATTACCGGCTTATTGCTGTACCGCGACGGCAATTTCATGCAGGCACTCGAGGGAGAAGAGCCCGTCGTTACGGCCACCCATGCACGGATATCCCAGGACCCGCGCCATCACGGACTAATTACCTTGCTCAAGGAACCGATCGAAAAACGCGCATTCGGCGACTGGTCGATGGGATTCCGCAACCTGAATTCACCCGAAGTGCGCAGCATACCCGGATACAATGAATTCATGAACGAAGACTGGCGGGGC
>JAYVMJ010000660.1:0-3315 GCA_043759025.1 Verrucomicrobiota bacterium
CGAGGTCCCTTTTGGCACATATACGATCGTCGTACCGGCAATCTTGTCGTGCCAGGACTGCTTGTCGTCGTCGAATGCCACCCAAATGAAGCCGAGCCCGGCGACCACGAGCGAAAGAAACGCCGCCAAGCCACGCACAATCGCCACGCCCCAATCGATCGGACGGTCGTCGAGCCGCACCACTTTGAGACCGCAAATGATCCCGCCAATGGTCGTTCCCTTGGTCGCCCACATCGTGACGCTGTAAACCGCGAACCAAAACGGAAAGGATCCGCTCACGTGGAAAAACCAGCCGAAGACTCCGTTCAACATCCCGAACAGAACCGCAACCATGATCACATCGAGCAACGACGCTCCGACGCGAATCCAAAATCCCGCCCGCGGCAGCGTCGCCGCTGAAATTACCGGGGGCAGCTGTGCCGATTTCGCTGGTATTCCTGCAGGCATATCGACAACCGGCGGAACCTCGGCCGCAGTTGCGATCGCGGCGGGCGTCACCGCTCTCGCTCCGATCGGTGCGATTCGTTTGTTCTTATTCGAAAGCAAAAGCGTATAGATAACGACCCCGAGCCCAAGAACTCCCAGCGCCTTGTAAACCACGAACCCGAGGACGGGTACCATATAGAGCAACAGCACAATTCCTCCGCCGATCAGCACCGTCCCTGCTGCGGAAATTTTGTCCTCAGTGACCAGCATCTTCGCCACGCGCCGTCCGAGCCAGGCGAGCATCACTACTCGTCCGAAGAGTCCGGCCAGAAAAAGTCCCAAAGTGAAAAGCGGAATCAGCGCAGCTCCCACCACGATAAAAACCGTCAGGGCGAGCAGCACATAAGCCAACGGCGTGAGCAGAAGCGTCAACACCCCGGCCAGAATCGATTTACCCGGATAGGCCTCGAAGGTTCGTACGCAATCGCCCACCGCCGCCGGTGCCACCAAGGCGACGATTGTGTAAACCGCGAGATAAGCAAAAGCGACCCACCACGCCCACATCAGATGAGCGCCGAAAGCCAATGGACGCCCAAGCACGAGGCATTGGGCCACCCACGCGGTCAGCCAATCGAACGAAAAATGATGCCCGCCAATCCCGACGTTTTGGACCTGCCCGCGGAGGACCGCTTTGGGGTCGCGCACCACCTGACCACCCACGCACACGACCTCGCCGTCGACGATCGCGTTGGGACCGAACTCGACGTTACCGAGTACGGCTACAACTTGACCCCTCACGTGCCCGTTGACGTAATTATTGCCCAAAACCGTCACCGCCGCTTCGCCCACGGTTCCATCCGTTACCCGCGTATTTCCAAATACCGATACCACCGCATTCCCGACATCGCCCGAGGAAGTCGAAGAACCGAAAACCGATACGACCGCGTCATGGACCATTCCGGCCGATGTAGACGAGCCAAAGACGGAGACAACCGCGTCGGCTTCGCCACCGGATTCGAGCGTGCTGTCGCTCAGGATATTGACCACCGCGTTACCCGAGTGGCGCCAACGTAAGTCGTCCTTGTTCGCGCGTTCACGGCCGCGTTTTTTCTCTTTCGGCGCGGCGTCGGGCTTTGGCACCTCTGGGTGGGGAGTGACGGAAGATTGAACTTCCTTCCCTGCGTTTTTATCGCCGATCGATTCTTTAGCGGGCGCAGCCTCAACCGCTGGCGCACTGGACTGGGATGAATCGGTTTGCTGCTCAATCTTGGCCTCTTTGGGAGCCATTTCTTCGCCGGCATCCGGTCCAGCAGGCGCGGACACGATTGCCGGTTTCTCGGGTTTCGTTTCCGTGGCCTGAGCACGGGAAACCGATTGAAGACCGGGCAACAAAACCAAAAGCAGCGTCAGCCAAAAAGGAAAAACAAGACGGGACGGACTCAATTTCATCGCGGGATAAATCAATTGTTGCGGTAGAGGACGCGATAAGCCGCCGCTCCGATACCGAGGAAAGTTCCATAGAGCGCGGTGACGAGCGCCGCACCACCGTACAGCCAGATCGCCGGGACGCTCGCGACGACTTGCGTCCCGAGACCGACGATCCAAGTCGCGACATGGTAGATCTGCGTGAAAAAGCTAAATTTCTCACCGGCCTGCGCCACGACCGCGCTCGGGTTCACGTCGTTAAACCCAAAATAGAAAGCCGCGATAAAGCCGGCCGTCGCGCCGGTCGCCAGAACCAGAAACGCCATACGAACGAAGGCGGGCCAATAGCTCCACGATTTATGATACCAGGGAATGCCGGCCTGTCGCTCAATCGCCGCGAGAACGCGCGATTCCAGTGAGTCGGGCGCGCGGTGCGCTGGCAGATCGCGCAATTGCTGATGGATAAATTTTTCGAGTTCTTCGGGAGTCATTTGATGAACGGTTGCTCCTTACTGATCGAGAGTTTCATGACGGTTGCCGCTGCGCACAAGAATTTTGGCAAGCGCTTCGCGTCCGCGTAAGATATCGGTTTTAACCTTGCTCAAGGATATGCGCAATTTCCGTGCGATTTCGTCGTAGGGCAATTCTTCAAAATGATATAGCACGAGCGGCACGCGTTGGTGTTCCGGCAATTGATTCAGCGCCTGGCCAATGTATTCGCGTCGCTCGGTAGTGTCGACTCCGGCGAAGAAGGTATCGGGTGCCGCAAAGTCCACTTCTTTTTCCGCGCCGTCGTCGTCCCGGCGCACGAGGTCGGAAAAAAAACTCCAGCGTTTCTTGTACCGCTGAATGTGGTTGATCGAAAGGTTGGTCGCCACCGTCTTCAACCAACCGCCTGCCGTTGGGCTGGTGCCGAGGTTGTCAAAGTGCGCGTGGGCCTTGATGAAAACCTCCTGGGCAATGTCCTCCGCCTGCGTCTCGTTCCCGATGAGGCGAACCGCGGTGGAGTAGACCATATCCTGGTAATTGCGCATGAAGGTGGTGAAGTCGGGCGGAGCCTTCAGGGTTGGAGCTTGCACTTTGGGATCTTCATTCACGGCAAGAACACGGCTCGAAGCGGATAAGTCGCAGGAAACTTCTGCCATGCCATCGCCTCACGCCAAGCCCATAAGCCAACACCGGGCCGGGAACACCCCGGCTCTCCACGGTTCTGGCGCAGCTCCGCCCTATATCGCGCACTCAATTTATCTAACGTGGTCCCGCCAGTAATCGGCGAGGTTTGGATCGTTTTTCGCCTTCGCCTCAATTTCCCGCCGGAGACTAAGCAAGCGCCACGGATCGAACCCCGGCGTTCCACGTTTGTTGCTCAAGTCGTCCCAAGCGCGCACCAGCCTCAGACCTCCTGACCTCAGCCCGTGCAACGTGGGTGAGAGGGGAAACGAACTGAGCCTGAAACAGAAATTG
>JAYVMJ010000661.1:0-3625 GCA_043759025.1 Verrucomicrobiota bacterium
GCTCGTGGAAATGCTTTTTCAATTTCGCGTCACGGAGAATCTCGGGATGTCGGTCGCGCAGGAATTCGCCGGCGGCGACGAGAAAGCCACCCGTGCCGCACGCGGGATCGCAAATGACATCCTTCGCCGTGGGCGCGGTCAGCTCGACCATGAGCTGGATGATGTGGCGCGGGGTGCGGAACTGGCCGTTCTGTCCGGCGCTGGCGATCTTCCCCAGCATGTATTCGTAGAGGTCGCCCTTGGTGTCGCGATCCTCCATTGGCACCTGGTCGATCATATCCACGACCTTGGCCAGCAGCGCGGGCGTCGGGATCGTGAAACGAGCATCTTTCATGTGGTGCGCGTAAGTGGAATCGTCGCCACCGAGCGTGCGGAGAAACGGGAAGACGTGATCGTTGACGATTTCGAACAGCTTCTTCGGATCAAAATTTTTGAAGCGCGACCAGCGGAGGTCATCATAGGGCATTCCCTTCGGATCTTTGCCGACGGGGAAGACGCGCCGCTCGAGTTTCTTGAGCTTCAGACGCGTGGTTTTGTTTTCCTCAAGTGTGTGGAGATCGTCGAGCCGCTTCAGGAAGAGCAGGTAGGTGATCTGCTCGATGACTTCGAGGGGATTGGAGATGCCGCCGGTCCAGAAAGCATTCCAGAGAGCGTCGATTTTACTGCGAATTTCGCCGTTGAGCATGAACAGGGGATAAAGTGCGGTCAGGACAGCGAAAGGCGGGCGGGGGAGCAAGACAAGGGAATCGGAGTCGCCCACGAAACACACGAAATGACACGAAAAAAGACAGTTCCGGGCAGAATTAACCCGGGTTTTGTTTCACCAAACGATGGACTAAATGGGAGAATGAATCGCTGCGTACCCGTCTGATTTTCGTGCGTTTCGTGTTTTTCGTGGGCCAATCTTCTGCATGGATCCGAAGTCGAAACCACGCACTCGGATTTCATCACGGAAGACGCAGAACACACAGAATGAATACGTTTGGGCTTATGAAAGGATCGATTGATCGGTCGCCAAACGGTGGGCTCATCGGTCGGTTCAAATCTGAAGTCCTTACTCTGATTTCTGTGTATTCCGTGTGTTCTGTGGGCGTCACTCCTTGGGAAACGGCTCGACAGTAAAGCCTGTGCTCGCGCCGGCCGCGATGAATTTTCGATCCGGCACGCCGCAAGCGGCGGCGCTGCATTCGTAACGATCCGCAGAGCGTGATGAAGAGCGCGGACAGCCGAGGCTGTCCGTCGAAAGCGGAGCCGAGGCTCCGCACTCCATGTTCGATCCCTTAAACCACCACCGTCTTAAACGAGTCGGCTTTCCACAGGGGCTGTTTGGCCTCGGTGGCGAGTTCGTTGAAGGCGTCGATTTCGGCTTTGGTGAAGAGCAGGCCGCCGGCCGCGGCGGTTTTTTTGGCCCACTCGGCTTCGAGCTGGCCGGGAAGCATGGACTTTTCATTGCCGTGGCCGAGGACGTCTTCGATGACGGCCTTCACGTTCTGCGCTTGGGTGCGGCCTTTAGCGAAAGAGCCACCGTTGATTGCGTCGGGATGGATCACTTGGAAAAAGAAAACACACGTGCCCTTGTCGCCTTCGGTTTTATCCCAGCGATTGCGAATGGTTGGAAGCGAACCGCCGATGTAGCCGCCGACGATTTCGTTGATCAGCGAGAGCCCGTAACCTTTGTGCGCACCGAACGGCAGCAGTGAAACCGCTTGATGCGGATCGGTCGTCGGATTGCCGTCCTTGTCGACGGCGGCGAGGGGAGGCAGTTGTTTGCCTTCGCGTTTCAATTGTTGCACGCGACCCATGGCAACGACGGACGTCGCCCAGTCGATCACGATCGGATACCCAACAGCCTCGGTCGTGGGGAATCCCCAGGAATGCGGATTGGTGCCGAGCGTGGGAAATTTGCCACCGAACGGCACGACTTCCGCGAGTGCGGCGGTGCAATTCGTGTAGGCGATGTAGCCTTTGCGGGCCGCGTCCATGACGTAGCCGCCGCCCCAGAGATAATGGAAGGCGTTGTCGACGGAAACGGTGCCGACCCCGTATTGATCGGCGAGGCGGATCGCCTCGGCCATCGCGCGATAAGCGGTGGCTTGGCCGAGCTTTTTGTTGGCGTTCCAGATTTTCGTGGCGGCGAAACGCGAGGGTATTTCCTCGATCTGCGCGCCGGGCACGCACCCTTTCGAGCCGGAGCCGAACAAATGATCGAGGTGAAGCGCCTTGATGCCGTTGTGCGTGCGAATGCCATGGCGTGACGCTTCGGCGCAGAAACGCGCGCCGTCAGCCGCTTCGTCGGCGAAGAAACCGCGATGTTGATAGGCGGCGGCTACAAGCGCGTTATGCTGGGACTCTGGGACGATGTAGTAAGTGTCGGGCATGGGGGAGAAAAGTAGTGAGTAGCGGGTAGCGGGTAGTGAGTAGGGAAAAGCCAGCGGTGAGAAATCGGTAACGAGACTGAACGCGATTGGGTTATTTGATCGCCGAAACTTCGGGATTGGCTTGGGCGATTGGTTTTTTGCCGGCGAGGAAGAGGGTGAGATTTTCCACGGCGCACGACGCTTGGCGCTGAACGCTTTCGTGGGTGCGCGATCCGATGTGGGGCGTGATGATCGCATTTGGCAGGCCGAGCAACGGGTGGTCGGGCGGCGGCGGCTCCTGATCGAGGACATCAGCGGCGTACGCTAGGAGGTGTTTCGATTTCAGCGCGCTGACCAAGGCGTCGAGGTCGACCAGCTCGCCGCGGCCGGTGTTGACGATGACCGCGCCTTGCTTGATGAGCGGAAAATTCTTCGCATTGATCAGACCTTTCGTTTCAGGGGTCAGTTTGGTGTGAAGCGAAATGATGTCGGCTTGGCGAAGGACATCATCGAAGTTTCCCACACGCTTGATGTCATACCAACGGGCAAAATCCTCGTCCCAATAGTGGCCGTAGCCAATCACGTTCAGGCCGAAGGCGCGGGCGCGAATGGCGACTTCCTTGCCGATGCGACCGAAGCCGACAATCGCAAGCGTCTTTCCGCAAAGCTCGGTGCCGGTGATGCGCGTCCACTTTCCAGCGGCGGTGTAATTGGCCTCGACGACGAGATTACGGACGGCCGCAAGCATCAGGCAGAAAGTGTGCTCGGCGACGGTGGTGTGGTTGACGCCGGGCGTAAACAGTACGGGCACTTTCAAGTCCGTCGCCGCCTTCACGTCGATTTTGTCGAGACCGATGCCGTACTTGCTGATGACCTTGAGACGTGGAAGCGACTTGGCGATCACCGCCCGGGTCAATGCGTCGTCGCCGCAAAGATAGGCGTCGAACTGACCGGCGAGTTCGAGCATGCGGGCTTCGGAAAGTGGTCCGCGCTCGCGGACGATTTCGAAGCCGGCTTTGGCCAGCATGTCGTGATGAATGCCCGGCGTGTCTTGAAAGGAGGTGGTGGTCAGGAGAACTCGCGTCATGAGAACTACAAAAACAACATGCCCGGACCGCGGATTCAAAGCGAAACTTTCGGGAATGCTGTGATGTTCGCATGAACAATTGAAAGGTACGCAGGGAAGAGCGAAGCTACATGCATTGAGGTAGGGCGGGTTATCCTTAACCCGCCGAGTCGGCGGTTTGTTAGGCGTGATTCCGCTCGGG
>JAYVMJ010000662.1:0-4091 GCA_043759025.1 Verrucomicrobiota bacterium
CAACGCTACCGCCTTGTTGGGCGCCCAGGAAACCCCGCTTCATCCGCAGATCATCACGCATTTCGCTTTGGAATGGGCGCAACCCGGCATGAAATGGCTGTACCATTCCCAACTTTTATCGCTCCAAGAATACCTGCCGGCGTACGCAGCGTTCAGCGCAATCCCGATCGGCCATACACCGCAGCTGTGGCTCGCGCGCACCCAGCAGGCTCTGGCAAAAAGTAATTTCGAGGAAGCTGAAATCCTTTTGCTCGAAGGTGCCGCGCAATTCCCCAAGGTCGTCGAATTCCTGCAGTATCTCGGTGTGTTGAAGGCCCGGCAGGGCAAATTGGTCGAGGCCGAAAAAGTACTGCGGTATGGCCTGATGCAGCACCCGAAGTCCGCGTCGCTTTACAGCGAACTCGGCATGGTGATGGCGCAACAGTCGTTTCCCGACGAGGCCGTGCTCATGTTTAAAGAAGCACTTAAACTTGATCCCCAGCACGCCGGCGCCCGACACAATCTCCCGCTCGCCCAGCGCGCGAGCCGCGCTGCCGTTCGCAAATCTGCCGCAGCCGGCATCAGCGCCTGATTTTGGGCCGGTCAGTTTTCCGATAAAAACCTAGCAGCCCCACGACTTCGCTCTGGGCCCTGAGCCTGTCGACCGGGCTTGCGACGTGCCGTTTTTCGCGCGCGAGGCCGGCGCAAGCACCGACCCTACGGCAAACGACATAAGCTATTTCCCGGACACACCCCAATGGGACTTATTTCTTCGGCGGCCACTCCGTCCCTTTCAACTCAGGCGGCAATTGGGTCGGATCGGCGGGATAAAACAGGCGCATGTTTCCGACTTCGTGCGGTTCGAGCTCCTTCTCGGGCGCGCCGACAATCAGCCACACCGTCTCCACGTCGGTATCGTTGAAAATCTGCCGCACGACCGACGGCCCGACGAGAACACCGCCCGATCGCGGCACCGTGAGCGTCTCGGCGTCGACGCGAATCCTGCCCGTTCCTTCAACGACAAAATAAAATTCCTCCGCGCGCACGTGTTTGTGCAGCGTGTTGGCGCTTTGCGGCGGCATCCGCCACAATCTCGCGCCGAGGATTTCGCTCCCTGTGCGTTCGAGGAAATCCGCATTCGGAATGCGCATCATGTTCGACGGCCGCCACGCAAGTTCGTCCGGTGTGATCAAACGATAGCCTTCAATTGGTTTCATATTTCAAGTCGTTTCCCCCCGCGAACCACCGGCCCTCAACCATCGTGACCCGCGGGTTCTTCTCGAAACCCACTTCGCCCCGTTGCACCTGGCCGGCCAACAGATCGAGCGCCGTCTCCCCGATGATCCGCGGGTGTTGGTGGACCCCGGGTCGTGCGTCACTTCCGGAATGATCGAGCAAACAAACCTTGATCTTCGTCCCGAAGCGCGGGCCGAGCAGTGCGCCGATGACCTGCACCGAATTTTCCGCGGTGAGAATGACGTCGGGACGGAATTTTTTCGCCCATGGCTCGATCGTTCCAGCGAGTTCCGCGGGATGATCGGAATCGAGCGTCAGCGCCGGAATCGCGGCAAACTCGCCGAGTTGTTGCTGCAAGGCGAGTGTGGCTTGATACGCAAAATTAACCCGCCGCACCAGATTCCCCGTGAGCACCAATCCAGGCCGCCGATAACCGTTTTGGGCCAGCTGGGCGAGCGCCAGCATGATGTTGTGCTGGTGGTGCGGCACCACGCGGTTGACGATCAGGTTCTGCGCCGAATAAGTCGCCGCCACCACGGAAAATTGCGCCCAATCGAGCAGCTGCGCGCAGTCTTCCATCGCCGGCAGCGGAGGGATCAACACGCCGCGAATCCCCCGGCTTTTCAGCATCCCCGTCAGCCGCGTCTGGCTCAGCCGCGCGGTGTCCACGTCGAAGAGATCAACCGTGTACCCGAGCGACAACGCGCGGTCCTTCGCACCGGCGATCACATCCGCGGTGTAGCGGTGAGTGGCCGGATGGGCATCGTGGGAAAACGAAATAAAACCGAGCGTCGCCTGATAGGACGGCATTCGCTTGGCGCGAAGCAGGTGCATCAACCGGCCGATCTCCGGATGCGGTACATAGCCGACCTTACGGGCCGCCCTCCTCACCCGATCGCGCGTGGCCGCGGAAATTTTCGGGTTGTTGCGCAACGCGTACGAAACCGTCATCAGCGAAACACCCGCCAACCGCGCGACATCGGCCAGTGAGGCCCGGACTCGCTGCGGCGGTGAGACGGGAGGGGGGGTGGGGTTTTTCCGCATAAACGGGGGCAACTCCATCGCAGAAGAATTAGTTTTGTTCGCAACGCAACTATTGAGTGTAGGATAAACCGAGGCGACGCTCGCGTGTACGGCCCAAGCCCGGCTTTTTTTCGTCCGCCTCGCCGCCCGCTTCCGGGCGAACGTCAACCCCTCAACCTATGAAACGTTGTTTCGACCTACGCCGGTGTCTCGCCGGTACCGTGCTCGCCGTCTGCTCCACCGCGCTTGCCTCCGCGCAAACTGCCGCGCCCGCCACCTCCGCTCCGGCCACGGCCCCGGCGGATACCGTCGTCCTGACCCCCTTCACGGTAAACTCCAATCGCGACGTCGGTTTCGTCGCCGCGAGTTCGCTCGCCGGTGGCCGCCTCGCGACCGACCTGAAGGACACGCCGGCCGCCTATTCCGTGCTGACGCGTGAGTTCATCGATGCGCTCAACCTCAACGATCTTTCGGTCGCGTCGAAATGGACCGTGAATGCGAACAACGTCAACGACGACGGTCGCGGGGTCGTGTTCGCCGATGAACTGGGAACCAAAATCAGTTTCCGCGGCGTCCAGAGTACCGGCACCACGGTCAGCCAGCAGCAGATCGACTTTTTCCCGGTCTACTATGACTACGACAGTTACAATCTGGAGCGTTTCGATTTTGCCCGCGGTCCGAACTCCATTCTTTTCGGCGCCGGTTCCAACGGCGGCACGCCCAACGCGATGGTGAAACGCGCCAGCAGCGATCACGCGTTCAGCGACATCAAGCTGACCTACGGTTCGTGGGGCAATGCCCGTGCGACCGTCGACGTCAACCAGCCGATCACCAGCCAACTCTCCGCCCGTGTGAACCTGCTCTGGCAGGACGCCGACACTTGGCGCGATCGTGAGTTCAACAAAAAGAAAGCCGGCTCGATTGCCCTCTCCTATCAGCCGTTCAAGAACACCCAGATCCGCCTCAATGCGGAAAGCGGCCAGTTCAAGCGCAACATCGCCCTCGCCACCGACGGTGACCGCATTTCCGGCTGGGATGGCGTCACCACGTTCTCCGGCGTCCAGCCGGTGGCCACGTTGCCCGGAAACGCCAACGCCGTTGGCATCACGCGCAACGGTTCTTCGACCGCAGCCTATCCCGTTTATATTCCCGGCACCGGCCTGATGAACTGGGCCAATACCGCCGCCACGCTCGGCGGCAATGCGAACGGTGCCGTGCCGGTCGGCGGCCAGCTCGTCACGGGAGCCGGCGCGAACTATGCCGGTGGCCCAATCATCGACACGATGAATCTTCCCGGCAGCGCCTTCAACCTCGCCAGCTCCGGATCGCAATTTCACGTCCCCGGTCGCAGTTTCACGCCGGGCACCACGGATCGGCCGGATTTCATCCAGAACTACGCGAACTACACCGCCGCCGTGGACCAGCAAGTGGGTGAACACCTTTTCCTGAACGTCTCCGCCAACTACACGAACGGCAAAAAGACCACCGACTACACCACGGTGCGCGGACTCAATGACGTCTATATCGACATCAATAAAAACCTGCCTTCCGGCGCGGCCAATCCGAACTACCTTGTCCCTTACGACGAATCCGTCCGGTTCCTCAACCTGACAAACTTCGCTGCCCATGGTTATCGCGGCAGTGCGGCTTTCGTGTTCAACAACACGCGCTGGGGCGACTTCCGCATGAATTTCGAGGTCGGCCAGAATCTCTACACCACTCCGCGTATCCAATACGTCTACACAATTAAGGACACCGCTCTCGACTCCCGCGACTGGCCGGCCAACAACAACGTGCGCTACCGCTACTATTGGAATAACAACAACCGGCCCGAGAACGATCTCGGCTCCATC
>JAYVMJ010000663.1:0-3327 GCA_043759025.1 Verrucomicrobiota bacterium
CCAAACCCGTCGCGAGTCGCATCTCCACGGCGGCGATTGTGGCGGCGAGTTGGTTCTCAAATACTGTAAGATCGACCTCCCCGATCGTCGCCACCGCCAGCCGGTGCGCCACCGGATCGATGCGCACGGCATTGACCTCGGGTCGGTCGCGGAGAAACCGCACGAGTTCCTCGGTCCAATTCTCGGACTGCTTTTCAATTGGGTGCATGGCGGATTTAAACTGGCGCGATTTGCCGCTCTCGCAAATTCATTTGCGCAGCCACCATTAACCCCGCTCATTGGGCGGTCATGATTGGTTTGAACGAAGAAGGCAGCCCGCCCGTGGACACCGGCCCCAAGCCGACCCGCGTGCGCGAACTGGCCCGGGAAATATTCTCGGAGACCGGCCAGCTTTGTTCCGCCCTCAAACTCGAACATCGCCCGGAGCAGGCGCAAATGGCCCGCGCCGTCGCTTCGGCCATACTCGCCGATGAACCCCTGCTCTTCGAAGCCGGCACGGGCGTCGGCAAATCCCTTGCCTATCTCCTTCCCGGCATCATTCACGCCGTCGATCAGGGACGACAGATGATTGTTTCGACCCATACGATTTCGCTTCAGGAGCAGGTCGAGCAAAAGGACCTTCCCATCTGCCGTCGCGTTTTCAAATCGAGCCCCGACCTCGCGCGCTATGCCGATTTCCGCTCGGCCGTGCTGGTCGGCAAATCGAATTATCTTTGCCCCACGCGTCTCGGCCATGCCCTCGCCGATCGCACCACGCTCTTCGCCGACGCCGACTACGAGGAATTGCAGCGCATCGCCAAATGGGCGGAAACGACCACCACCGGCCTGCGCCACGAGCTCAAGCCGCCGCCGCGTCCCGAGGTCTGGGACGCCGTTAACGCCGACTCCTCGTCCTGCTCCCGCAAACACTGCGACGCCGAGAAATGTCCCTACCAACGCGCCCGCGTCCGCCTGCGCACGGCCCAAGTCATCATCGTCAACCACGCCCTGCTTTTCGCGCTCATCAATTCCGGCGGCGCCAAATCGCACGGTGCCACCACCGAAACCCGCGGCGTGCTGTTTCCCGATGATTTTCTCGTCCTGGACGAAGCGCATACTATCCCCGAAGTTGCCACCAATAACTTTGGCCTGTCGCTGAGCAGTTACAGCGTGGATCGCGCGCTGAAATACCTGTTCAATCCACGCACCAAACGCGGCACCTTCGGCAAACGCGGCGGCCCGCAGGCCCAGCAGCTCGTGATCGACGCGCTCGACGCCTCAAAGTTGTTCTTCGATTTTATCGCCGACAAAATCCTGACGCCGCGCGCGATCGTGCGGGTGCGCGATGTCGGCGTGGCGGAACCATTACTCGACGGGCCATTGGGCGCATTGCAGCGATTGATGGGAAAAATGGCGGACAAGCTGGAGGACGGCCGCGAACGCGACGAAGCGCTCGAACAACAACAACGCATCAAGGCCCTTCAGGTCGGCTTGACCGAATGGCTCACGCTCGGCGACAAAGGACACGTCTATTGGGCCGAGCGCAGCGGCCGGAAGCAAACGATCGTGTCGCTCCGCAGCGCGCCCATCGATGTGGCGCCCGAACTGCACAAACACCTTTTCGGCTGTCGCACGAGCGTGATCTGCACCAGCGCCACTCTCGCCATGGGCGGCAGCATCGATCCCCTCGCCCGACGCATCGGCGCGGAAGGAGCCGAAGCCGTCGCCGTGAAATCGCCCTTCGACTTCGAACGCAACATGCGGGTTTACGTCGCATCGGACGTGCCGTTGCCCACGCCCAAGGAAGCCCGATTATCCCTCGAAGTGCTCATCGACTACATCCGGTTTTGCACGACCCGCGTGCGTGGCGGAACCTTGGTGTTGTTCACCAGTTACACCGACATGCGCGCCGTCGCCATGGAATTGGAGCCGGAATGGCGCAAGCAGCAACGCCCCTTTCTGATGCAGGGCGTTGACCTGTCCCGGACCGAGCTGGCCCACCAGATGCGCACGCTCGGCAACGCCGTCCTTTTCGGTACCGACAGCTTCTGGACCGGCGTGGACGTCCAGGGAACGGCACTCTCCCAAGTGATCATCACGCGCCTTCCCTTCGACCCGCCGACCCACCCCATAACCGAGGCCCAGTGCGACCATATTCGCGACACCGGAGGCAACCCGTTTAGCGAGCTCACCCTGCCGGACGCACTCATCAAATTCCGCCAGGGGATCGGCCGTCTGATCCGCAGCAAAACCGATCGCGGTCTGATCACGATTTTGGACACCCGAATGCTCGCCAAAGCGTATGGCCGGGAGTTCCTAGCCTCCCTGCCCACTGAAATTTACGAACGTTTGAACCGGGATAATCGAGAAACTGTTTTTAGACCTTTCCCTTAAGCGGAAGGTCCCTGTAGGCTCCTGTCACGACATGAATTTGCGTTCCTCTGCCCTCACCGATATCGGCCGTGTACGGCCGGAAAACGAAGACAGTTTTCTTTGCAACGACCTCCACCAAATCTACGCGGTGGCCGACGGCATCGGGGGACTTCCTTCGGGCGGGCAGGCCAGCGAAATGGCTGTCGATGTGCTGGCTCAGATCTTCGCCAAGTACCAATCCGGCCTGCCCGTCGATTATCAAAGTGTCGTCGAACAGATCAACGACAAGGTCTTCCTGCTTGGTCGCGTTCTCAGTCCGCAATTCGGCATCGGGTCGACCCTGACCTTCGCGCACTTGACCGGCGTCAAACTGAACATTGGCCACGTCGGCGACTCCGCCGCGTTGCGCGTTCGCTCGAAGCAAATCGAACAGCTCACCACCGATCACACGATTGAAAACGAAATGCGCGAACGCGAAGCCCGCGGCGAATCGCTCAGTCTTTTGATGGAGAATCGCAACGCGCTCACCCGCTGCATCGGACAGCCGCCTCCGATCCTCGCCCATTGCTCGAAACACACGGTGCTGCCGCATGATCGTTATTTACTCTGTAGCGACGGCATCACCCGCTACATCGCCACGGCGGAGATTGAGGAAATCATGTTGCAGTCCGCCGAGCCCAAGGACGTCGCCCAGACCCTGATCAATCGCGCCAACGAGCGCGGCGGGTTGGACAACTCCACGGCCGTGGTGTTGTTTTTCGACTAGGATGCGCTCAGCTCATTTTGCTGCGCTTGTTGCCCGCCAGCCGGACAACGAGCTTTTTCGTTTCAGCCTCGCCCAAGCGTTGCTGGCCGAGGACAAGCCCGCAGATGCGATCGAACATTTCACCGCCTGCGCCGTGAAAAAAATCGAGTGGATGATGCCGCGCATTCTCCTCGGAAAAACGTTGCTCGGCCTCAGTCGAAAAGCGGAAG
>JAYVMJ010000664.1:0-3803 GCA_043759025.1 Verrucomicrobiota bacterium
AGGGATGCACAGCGGTTGGGCAAGGGTTCACGCGAGGATTTGCTTCACCACGTTTCCGGCGACATCGGTCAGGCGAAAATCACGGCCGTTGAAACGATAGGTCAGTTTCGTGTGATCGAAGCCGAGGCATTGGAGGATCGTTGCGTGCAAATCGTGCACGTGAACTTTGTCCTGCACGGAGGCGGCGCCGAATTCATCGGTGGCGCCGTGGACGATGCCGCCTTTCACGCCACCGCCGGCCATCACGACGCTGAAGGCTTTGGCGTTGTGGTCGCGACCGGGTTTCTCGCCGCCGTTTTTGTCCTTGGTCGGCTTGCGACCGAATTCGCCGCCCCAAATCACGAGCGTGGAATCGAGCAGCCCCCGTTGTTTTAAATCGGACATCAATGCCGCGAGCGGTTGGTCGATTTCACCGGCTTTCGTGGTGATCCGCTCCTCCAGATCCTGGTGATGATCCCAGCCGTCGTGCCAGACTTGGACGAAACGCACGCCGCGTTCGACGAGACGGCGGGCGATGAGAAGTTGCTTTCCGGGCTGGGAATTTCCGTAGGCGGCGCGGACTGCTTCGGACTCCTTGTTGATGTCGAATACGTCGGTGGCTTCCGTCTGCATGCGAAACGCGATCTCGGCGGTTTCGAGGCGCGATTCGAGGGCCGCGTCGTGCTGGAGATTTTGCGCATGCAGTTCGTTGAGCGAGTGGATGAAATCGAGCTGGCGGCGCTGTTCGTTTTTCGAGACGTAATTGTTGCGGATGTTCTGGATCATCTGCTGCACGTTTTTTGCCTGCGTGTTGACGCTCGTGCCTTGGTAAACGCCGGGCAGGAAGGCTGAGCCGTAGTTGGCGGCCCCGCCGGCTGGGATCTTTCCGCTGCGCAATGAAATGAAACCCGGGAGGTTTTTATTCTCGGAACCGAGACCGTAAACCGTCCACGCACCGAGGCTGGGCTTGGTGATCCGAAGCGAGCCGGTGTTCATGAAGACCGTCGCGACGTCGTGGGCCGGAATGTCAGTGTACATCGATCGAATGACCGCCATGTCGTCGATGTGCGCGGCGGTTTTGGCGAAGAGATCGCTGACTTCGATGCCTGATTTTCCGTAGTGCTGAAATTTGAATGGTGACCCCATCGCGACGCCGTCGCCGCCGATGGTTTGGTTGTTCATCCGCGAGAGCGCTGGCTTCGGGTCCCACGTGTCCACGTGCGAAGGCGCGCCTTGGGCGAAAATGTGAATGACGGCCTTGGCTTTGCCGGGAAACTGGGGCGCGCGGGGAGCGAGGGTGTTGGATCCGGCGAGGAGCGGGGCTTGGTTTTGCGCGGCGCGCAGGTCGAGCGGATCAAGCAGGGAGGCGAGGCTCAGGGCGCCGAGCCCCATGCCCACCCGGTTAAGAAATTGCCGCCGGGTCAAAAAATAATCCTGGGGGTCGGTTGAAATGCCGCAACAGGGATGGGACTGGTGATCGTGGGACATGGTTGACCGTGGTTGAACCATTAGACGGGCATCGGAGACTTTGGTTTCCTCGAAGAAAGGCCGGGCCGACCGTGAAGGCGATCAGGGCAGATGAGCGTCGGCAAATTCACGAATTTTTGCACGGACGCTGCGGAGGCCATTGAGACGGGTGGGAGAGAGATTTCGGGCGAGACCGAGCTCCTCAAAGAGAATGGGTTCGACTGTCGCGACTTCGGCGGGAGTTGCGCCGGTGTACAGGTCGCAGATCAATTTCAGGAGGCCGCGGACGAGCGGCGAGTCCGCGTCGGCGCGGAACGTGCAACGATCATCGCGCAGGTCCGCAGCGATCCATGCTTGGGAAATGCAGCCTTTCACGCGGTTGGCTTCTGTTCGGTCATTTTCGTTCAACGGCGGCATTTTGCGGGCGTCGTCCACGACGGCGGCGAGACGCTCCTGTGGGTCGTCGATGATGGCATAGTTCTCGATGAGTTGCTGTTGTTTTTCGATCAGGGTCACGCAGGGAATTTGGACGATTCGACGTGGCTTGCAAGCGGCCCGCGGAATGGTTGAGTTGGGTTTTGTGCTAAATCCTTTCGCAATTTCATGGCTCTGGCGCGGGCTGAAGGGCCACAGCGTGACGTTTGCGGTGCTCTTCGCTTCTCTGCTGTTGGGCTGGTCGATTTCAAGTGAGCTAAGCCATCTGCTGACGCGCATGGGGGTGCACTGGCTCTACGTGATGATTATTCCAACGGTTCTTTTTATTTGGCTGGCGAAGCAGGAAGACCATTTCATCCCCGACGAATCCCGGCGGAAACTTTACGCGCGAGGTTTGATTATAGGATCAATTCTCTTGGCGATCCTGATCGCCAAGCTGCGCGGTTAACCATCCAGAAAGCTTGCCCACGAAACACACGAAACGCACGAAAATCGGCCGGATGAGCAGCGATTCAATGTCCCCTTCAGCCCACCGTTTGGTGAGATAGAAACTGGGTTGGACTTACCCGAAACTGCTTCTTTTCGTGTCATTCGTGTGTTTCGTGGGCCGCTGCGATTGCCGTGTTTGGCTTAGGCGGCCAGGCCAAGGTTGGGCATTGGGCAGTCGAGCGTGGCGGCAAGGGCGCGATACAATTCCCCTTCTTCCTCCGAAACCGTGCCGTCGCTGGCGATGACATGGCCCGCGGCGACGAGCAGGCGTTGCTTGATGGGCATCGAGCAGAGGGCGAGTTTGTCGAGAGCGGCGTCCAATTGCTCCAGGCCGCTCGCGGCCGCGTCGAGCAATGCGATGTCGTCACGGATGACCGGGATTTGCGCCGCGCCGTCGGCGAATGCTTCCGCACTGTTTTTCGGACTGAGGTTGGCGAGCGCGGAGAGGACCACGGCGAATTCGTTGCGGACGGCACTGAAGGAATCGAATTCCACGCGTTGCGATGGTTTTTGCGCGAGCTGGAGTTGGCGCAGTAACATTTTCTGTACCGCGTATTCGAAAGGCGTGACTTTGCCGTCGGCGTGGACCAGTTCGTCCAAAGTGGTGACAAAACGATCGAGCGCGCTGCCCGTGAGTCCGCGCAAGGCTGGAAAGGACAATTGCAAAAGCGGCAGGCGCGCTTCGGGATCGAGCAGACTTAACGCCGGTCGCAGGGCGGCGAGCGCGGCGGCGCCCTCTGCTCCCGCGTTCTTTTCCACGAGTTGCTGCTGTTGGTTGCGAGCGGCTTCGTCGCCGTTGAGCAGCAGGCCGTAGACGAGAACTTGCGCGCTTAGCGGGTCGCGCACGGCTTCCCGCAGGGTCGCTGGAATCGATTCGAGCAGCGACTGCGCCTGACGGAAATGGGCCTCGGTCAGCGCGCCGACGCTGGCGACAATTTGCCGCGGTTTGAAAGGAACCGGAATCGTGGTTTTTGGCGGAGGCAGAACAGGCGGCTCGGCTTGAGCACGGGGAGCGGCCGCTTCGGTGGAACGGCCCGCGCCGGCGCTGAATCCGGCGGTGGCGAAGGAATCGTTGCTGACATCTACAACTTCCTCGGGCTCGAAAAGTTTTCCATCCCACGCCGGTTCGATGGCGCGGATGCGTTCGTTGAGCGGCGGATGGGTGGCCCAAAGTCCGCCGAAATTCGATTTGAAGGCCTGGGCGAAAAAGAAGTGTCCGATCTGCGCGGTGCCATTGTGGGCGACGGTGCTGCCGATCGCATAACCGCCGATCTTTTTCAACGCGCCGGTGATGCCGGCCGGGTTGCGGGTGAATTGTACGGCTGAAGCGTCGGCGAGGAATTCGCGCTGTCTCGACACCGCGGCCTGGATGAGCCGGCCGAAAAAGTAACCGACGTAGCCGACGATCATGAGCGCGAGTCCGATGCCGAGCA
>JAYVMJ010000665.1:0-9451 GCA_043759025.1 Verrucomicrobiota bacterium
AATTCCTCCAAGCCCGTGCGCGCGGCTTTCATTTCGCCGAGGATTTTTTCCACATGGCGCAAAAATTGTTCGCCGGCCTGCGTCAATGTCACCCGCCGCCCCGCGCGCTCAAACAACCGGCAGCCGGCCTGTTCCTCCAGCGCCTTGATCGCATGGCTGATTGCACTTTGCGTCAGGAAGAGATCGCGTGCTGCCTCCGTGAAACTACCCAGCCGCGCGAGAGCCGCGAAGGCCAGAAGGTGTCGGGTGTCGAAGACGTTGGCTTTCATTAATGGGTGAAGGACCGGGTGGCGGATGAACGCTACTCATGCCGGTCATGAATTCTTTGAAGAGCAGTAATCACGCCAAACGATCCAACTGGCACGTCATGCGCTTAAATGATCTCAATCATGCCAGCCACCGCCCAACCCGCCTTCGCTTCCTCCTTGCGCCCGCTGCGCATTGGTTTTCTGGCGCTGACGGACGCCGCCCCATTCATTGCCGCCCAGGAATTGGGCATCTTCGCACACCAAGGATTACGCATTCAACTTTGCCGCGAGGTCGGCTGGGCCACCATCCGTGATAAAATCCTTTATGGCGAACTGGACGCGGCGCACGCCCTCGCGCCCATGCTCTGGGCCGCGCAGCTTGGCTTGGGTTGCATCAAACTGCCGGTGTGCACCGGGTTGGTGCTCAATCTTCACGGCAACGCGATCACGCTGTCGGAACGGCTGTGGCAAGCGGGCGTTCGCGATCAAGCCACGTTGAAAGCCGAGGCGCTCCGCCGTCGAGGCGAAAGCAAACTGACCTTCGGCGTCGTGTTTCCTTTTTCCCTGCACAGTCTGCAACTCCGCCAATGGCTGGAGCAAGCGGGGCTGAATCCGGAGCGTGATGTGCGTATCGCCATCGTTCCGCCCGCGCAGATGGCGCGCAATCTCGCGGCCGGTACGCTCGATGGATTCTGCTCGGGCGAACCGTGGAACACTGTTTCCATTCAACAGGGCGAAGGGTGGTCACCCGCGTGGAGCGCGGCGCTCACTCCCGGGCATGTCGAAAAAGTTCTCATGGTCCGCACCGACTTCGCCGAGCAGCGCGCCGCCGAACACCTCACTCTGCTGGCCGCGCTCATTCAAGCCGCAGCGTGGTGCGATGAACCGCGTCACCGCGCCCAGCTGGCTGAAATGCTCAGTTCGCCCCTCTATCTTAACGTATCGCCCAAGGTAATCGCGCCGGCGCTGCTGGGTCACTTCGGATGCGGTCACGACCGATTTGAAACCATTCCGGATTTTCATGTTTTCAGCCAGGGCGACGCCGGTGTCCCGAGCCTTTCGCGCGCCGCGGCCATTCAATCCGAACTCGTCGCCGCTGGTCTCGTTCCACGTTCGCTCGCCACGGCGGAACTGCCCGGCCGCCTTTTCCGCGAAGACCTTTATCGCCAGGCCCTCCCCACTCTTCCCTCTCCCTCTCATGCACCACTCCTCACCAAACCCTCTCAAGACGCGCTCGCTGGCGCCTAGGATTATTTCCTTCATTGCTGTTTGTTTCGCCTTCGTGGCGGCGAGCAGCCTTTTCGCCGACGAAGTGGAAAAGTCCGATCTGAAATTCGGCTTCATTAAATTAACCGACTGCGCGCCCTTGGTCATGGCCAAGGAACTCGGCTACTTCGAGGACGAAGGGCTGTACGTCACGCTGGAAGCGCAGGCCAACTGGAAAATCCTCCTCGATCGCGTGATCACCGGCGAACTCGACGGCGCGCACATGCTCGCTGGCCAGCCGATTGCCGCGACCATTGGTTTCGGCACGAAGGCGCATATCATCACCGCCTTCTCCATGGACCTGAACGGCAACGCCATCACCGTGTCCAACGACATCTGGGAAAAGATGAAGGTCGCGAGTCCGGCGCTTCAGGCCACACCCGCACCATTTCCTCTCGCGGCGACCTACCTCAAACCGGTCGTGGACAACCTGAAAAATGCCGGAACCCCGATGAAACTCGGCATGGTGTTCCCCGTTTCCACGCACAATTACGAACTGCGCTACTGGCTCGCCGCCGGTGGCATCAAGCCGGGCTACTACACGCCCACCGATACGACGGGCACGGCCAACGCCGACGTTCTGATTTCCGTCACGCCGCCGCCACAAATGCCCGCGACGCTCGCGCAGGGCACCATTCAAGGTTACTGCGTCGGCGAACCTTGGAACCAGCAGGCCGTTCTCCGCGGCATCGGCATCTCGCCGGTAACCGACGGTGCCATCTGGAAAAACAAAGCCGAAAAAGTCTTCGGCGTCACCGCCGCGTGGGACAAAGCCAATCCCAAAACCCACATCGCCGTCGTAAAGGCACTCATCCGCGCCTGCCAGTGGCTCGATGCCTCGCCCGAAAACCGCAGGAAAGCCTGCGAAATCCTCTCCCGTCCCGAATACGTCGGTGCCGACTTAAAGGTCATCACCAACAGCCTGACGGGAACTTGGGAATATGCGCCCGGCGATAAACGGCCGCTCCCGGACTTCAACGTCTTCTTCCGCTATTTCGCGACCTATCCCTATTACAGCGACGCCGTCTGGTACCTTACGCAGATGCGCCGGTGGGGCCAGATTTCCGACGCCAAGTCCGACGACTGGTACGAGAAAACCGCCGCGGATGTCTACAAGCCAGCGATCTATCTTACCGCGGCAAAAAAATTAATCGCCGAGGGCAAACTCAAGCCGGCCGACTTTCCTGAAACCGACGGCTTCAAGCCGGCCGACAATAGTTTCATCGACGGCATCACCTATGACGGTCGCAAGCCTAACGACTACCTCCGGAAATTCTCCATCGGGCTCAAAGACTGATCTGCCATGAACGCCACCACCGCCACTCCCATCACCATTCCCTTCGGCCAAAAGTTGGACTCCGCCATCCGGAAAATACTCTGGAGCGTCGGTATCCCCACCTTCGCGCTGGCGATCTTTCTGGGGCTGTGGTCGGCGGCGGCGTCACACATCAAGGTCAGTTTCGGCAGTCTGCCCGGACCGGGCGCGGTTGCTACCGAGATCGGAAATCTCTGGAAAGACCACCAGGCTGAGCGCGGTCGCGAGACCGCATTCTACGTGCGTCAGGCTGAGCGCAAGGCCGCCTTTCTCGCGAAAAGTCCCGATGGCAAATGGACGGAACGCAAATATGCGGGCCGCCCCACTTTTCTCGATCAGATCTTCACCAGTCTCAAAACCGTGTTCACGGGATTCATCATCGCATCGGTCATCGCCGTTCCGCTCGGCATCGTCTGCGGACTGAGCAAGGTGTTCAATCTCGCGATCAACCCGTTCATCCAGCTCTTCAAACCCGTCTCGCCGCTCGCGTGGCTGCCGATCGTGATGATTCTCGTCACCGCGCTCTACAACCCCGCCGAGCCCTGCTTCGACAAGGCGTTTCTCAGTTCCGCAATCGTCGTCGCGCTGTGTTCGCTCTGGCCAACGCTCATCAATACGGCGCTTGGCGTCGCCTCGATCGACCAGGATTATCTCAACGTCGCGCGCGTGCTGCGTCTCGGTCGCTTTGCCCGCATCTGGAAAATCGTCCTGCCCGCCGCGCTGCCGTTCATTTTCACCGGCCTGCGTTTGTCACTGAGCGTCGGCTGGATGGTACTCATCGCCGCCGAGATGCTGGCGCAGAATCCGGGGTTGGGAAAATTTATCTGGGATATGTTTCAGAACGGCAGCTCGCAAACCCTCGCCCAAATCATGGTCGCGGTCTTCGCCATCGGACTGATCGGCTTCGTGCTCGACCGCATCATGCTTTCGCTGCAGCGCGCCGTCAGCTTCGGCGCCACCGCCCGATGAAATCACCCCCGGCACCTCTGCTGGAATTGACGGGCGTGGGTCGATCCTTCGGGACCGGCGCGAAACGCACGGAGATTCTCCACGACATCAACCTTCGCATCACCGAGGGAGAATTTGTCGCGATTGTCGGCTTTTCCGGCGCGGGAAAAACGACCTTGCTCAGCCTCCTCGCCGGTTTGCAAACGCCCGACGCGGGCAAAATCACATTTCGTGGCGAACGGGTTTCCGGGCCGGGCCCGGATCGCGCGGTGGTCTTTCAAAACTATTCCCTGCTGCCGTGGCTCTCCGTGTATGGCAACATCGCGCTCGGCGTCGACGCGGTGTTCCCCTCGTGGTCGGCGGCGAAAAAACGCGCCCACATCGCACGCCATATCGCGATGGTCAACCTCACGCCGGCCCGCGACAAGCGCCCGCGGCAGTTGTCCGGTGGCATGCGGCAACGCGTCGCCGTCGCGCGCGCGCTCGCGACCAATCCCTCGGTTCTCCTCCTCGACGAGCCGCTCGGCGCCCTCGACGCCCTGACCCGCGCCACCTTGCAGGACGAAATTTCCCGGCTCTGGCAGGAGGATCGGAAAACCGTCGTGCTGATCACCAACGATCCCGACGAGGGTCTCTATCTGGCCGATCGCATCATCCCACTCAGCGCCGGGCCGCGTGCGACGCTCGGTCCGTCGTTTGCCGTAGACATCCCGCGCCCACGCGATCGCAAGGCGCTCAACCACGACGCCCATTTTAAACGGCTGCGAAAAGACATCCTCGACTGGCTGCTCGACTCCGGCGGCAAGCGTTCGGCCGGCGTCGCCGCGCCGCCCGCGTTGCCTGGCGTTTTACCGGAAGAACTGGATCACGTCGGTTTCGTCGAGCGTTGTTTTCCCCGTCGATCCGCGCGGCGTCGTCCGACCGAACCACTTCCGACATGAGCCGCCCTTTCCTCGACATATCCTTTGTTTCAAAGAGTTTTTCCGGACCCACCGGCACGGTCACGGTTGTGCGCGATTTCGACCTGAAGGTGAAACGCGGGGAGTTCATCGCGTTGATCGGCCACTCGGGGTGCGGGAAATCGACCGTGCTCTCGATGGTCGCCGGTCTCACCGAACCCACGGAAGGCGCGATCATTCTCGACGGCAAGGAAGTCGCGGGTGCCGGTCCCGACCGCGGCGTGGTGTTTCAATCGCCATGCCTGCTTCCGTGGCGGACGGCGTATCAAAACGTGCGCCTCGGGGTCGATCAGGTTTTTTTCACTGCCACCAAATCCGAACGCGACGACATCACCCGGCATTACCTGTGCCTCGTCGGCCTCGCCGATTCGATGGAAAAATATCCCGCGGAGCTCTCCCAAGGCATGCGCCAGCGCGTCGGCGTCGCCCGCGCGTTTGCGCTCGCACCCAAGATGCTCCTGCTCGACGAGCCCTTTGGCATGTTGGATTCTCTCACGCGGTATGAGTTGCAGCAAATCCTCCTCGACCTGTGGCAGCGCGACCAGAAAACGGCGCTCATGGTCACTCACGACGTCGACGAGGCGATCTTCCTCGCCGACCGGGTAGTGATGATGTCGAACGGCCCCGACGCTGCCGTCGGGGAAATTCTAGAAATCCCCTTCGCTCGCCCCCGCAACCGCAAGGCACTCTTGGAAGACGAACTCTATTACAAAGTGCGCGAGGAGATCATTGGTTTCCTCAACGACCGTTCGCATCGGAAACCCGCGATTCAACGTCCCCCGGAATCACCCCGCCCACCCAGCTCGCAACATGGGAAAGCCGGCCACCTCACTGCGCACGCGTCCTGATCAATTTGTCGCTTGGCTGCCCCAAACCCCGCCAGCAACCCACACTACGTCATGAAAAACCACACCCTCCACTGGGCGCTCACCTGCGCTCTCGCCTTGTCCTTCGCCGCACGCGCCGCCGCCGACGCACCCACCACGATCGAGGATGCGTTCAAGCAGGGCACAGTTTCCCTCAACGTCCGCGCCCGCTATGAGGGTGTCGACCAAACCGGCTTAAAGGACGCCGACGCATACACTATCCGCACGCGACTGGGCTTCACCACCGCGCCGGTGCAGGGCCTGAAGGCGATGGTAGAATTTGAAAATATCGCCTCACCCGACGGCGACGGCTACAGTCAGGCCGGCATCAATCCCGGCGGCGCCGGTCGCGCGGTGGTAGCCGATCCGCTCGGCTCCGAGGTCAACCAGGCGTGGCTCTCGTACACGACGGGAAAAACCACCGCCACGTTCGGCCGGCAGCGCATCGTCTACGATAACGCGCGCTTTATTGGTGACGTCGGCTGGCGCCAAAACATGCAAACGTTCGACGGTTTCACCCTGCAGGACAAAACCCTCGACAACCTGACGCTGAATTATGCGTACCTTTATCGCATCGAGCGCGTGTTCGGCGACAAGAGCCCACAGGGCCGCTGGAATTCTGATTCCCATCTATTCAATGCCAGCTACAGCGGCTTCAAGGCGGGCACGATCACCGCGTATTCCTACCTGCTGAATTTCAAGAATGCCGCCGTGCAAAGTACCGCCACTTCCGGAATCTCTTTTGCCGGCGCGCAGGCGGTGCGCAAGGATTTCAAGATCACCTATCGTGCCGAAGCCGCCACGCAGAGCGACTACGGCCACAGCACGCTGCATTATAACGCGAGCTATTACACCGGCGAATTGGGCGTCGCTGGAAAGCCGGGCGCGATCGCGGTCGGTTATGAGGTCCTCGGTTCCGACGGCGGGATCAGTTTCCGCACGCCGCTCGCGACGCTTCACGCCTTCAATGGCTGGGATGATCTTTTCCTGACCACCCCGGCGAATGGCTTGCGTGACACCTACGTCAAAGTTGCGGCCAACCTTCCAGGTGCAGTTTCATTCCTCGGATTCTATCACGACTTTGTGGCCGACCGGCTCGGCGCCGACTACGGCAAGGAAATCGATCTCCAACTCAGCAGGAAATTCGGCAAGCGCGTGACCGGTCTCCTCAAGTACGCAAAATTCGACCGCGATTCCACCGCGTTTGCCGACGTGAGAAAAATCTGGGTCCAGGTTGAATTCGCCTACTGATCGAACATCCGCCCAAATTAAAAAATCCCATGGCCGCCCGCGCTCACCAGAACGCCGGCGGCCATTTTGTTCTCCCTCGGTCAGATTTCACTGCCACGCCTCCGCTGCGCTCGTGCCCGGTATAACTCGGTGATGTTCGTTGTAGGCTGGGTGTCCTCACCGCCGAAATTTTTGTCGTCCGAGGGGAAAAATTAATGGGCGAGGTTGTCAATTGACGCGGGCAAGCACCGGGATGCGAGTACGCAACAACGCCGCTCGTCGCGGACGGGATTTTGTTTGCACACTTCGCGTCCTCCGGCCATCCGAAAGGCTCAGGCCGTCCTGAGCGAAGTCGAACGGACGCGCTGCTCCGCGTTTAAATCCGGGCATTTAGTTCTCCAACTTTGTGACCTTTGCTTCCTTGGTGTAAACCATCAGAACGCGGGACGAGGGGGGCGCTCGCCTGCAACAAACCTCATGAAGTAATACCCGTCGAATTGCCGTACCTGTTGGTGGCCATCGAAATTCCTTCCGACCATGAGCCGCATCGATGGCAGTGAATAAAAATATTCATCCAATTCATCAGCCCAATCCGAACTCTGGCCTGAACATTGCTCATGGTGGGTTATCCAACCATGAACCTTTCCCAGCTTAAAAAATCCGGGCACTGGCCCACGCTCGCCACCGCCTTTCTCTATTTCGACGTCAGCTTCATGGTGTGGACCATGTTGGGCGCCCTCGGCGTCCAAATCGGAATTTCACTCGGGCTGTCGCCACAGCAAAAGGGATTGATGGTGGCTGTGCCGTATCTGTCCGGTGCCTTTATGCGAATCGCGCTCGGACTCCTCGTCGACCGCATCGGCGCGAAAAACACCGGAATCATCGCCCAACTGGTGGTGATCGCGGGCATGACCGTCGCGTGGCTCGCCGGACTCCATTCCTTTCATCAAGCGCTCGCCTTCGGCGCGGTGCTCGGCGTGGCCGGCGCAAGTTTCGCCGTCGCGCTTCCGCAAGCCGGACGCTGGTATCCGCCGCAGATGCAAGGACTGGTGCTCGGACTTGCCGGTGCCGGCAACGTCGGCGTCGTGATCGACTCCGTCCTCGCACCGCGACTCGCCAATGCGTACGGCTGGACCACCGTTTTCGGCCTCGCGTTGGTGCCCCTCATCGTGGTGCTCGCCGTCTATGTTTTATTTTCACGTGAAGCACCCATCGAGGTGAAGAAAAAGAAATTCGCCGACTACATCGCGCTCCTGAAACAAAAGGACGCTCATTGGTTTTGTCTTTTCTACACCGTGAGTTTCGGCGGATTTTCTGGCCTGGCGGCGTCGCTGATTATTTATTTCACGTCGGAATTCGGGTTAACCGCAGTGCATGCGGGTGAGATGGCCGCGCTTTGTACGCTGGTCGGCGCGCTCGGCCGTCCGGTCGGTGGAGCGCTGGCTGATCGCCTCGGTGGAATCCGCGCACTTTATATTTTCTACGTCGTCGCCGGAGCTTCCCTGACGGCGGCCGCATTCCTCAATTCGCTCTGGCTTTGCGCCCTTGCGTTTTTTCTCGCCAGCGGCGCCTTCGGCATGGCGAACGGATCCGTCTTCCAATTGTTGCCGCAACGCTTCGCGAAGGACATCGGCGTGATGACCGGCCTCGTCGGCTGCGGTGGCGGCATCGGCGGATTTCTCCTCGCCAGTTCGCTGGGATATTCCAAAGGCCTCACGGGGACCTATCTGGCCGGCCTGCTTACCTTCGCGGGACTGTGCGTCGTCGCCCTCATCGGCCTCGGTCTGGTGAAAACGCGCTGGCGCACCACCTGGGGCGCTTTGGCCGCGGCCCGGATTTGATCCGCTGCGATTGATGCCTCGCGGCCCGACAGCTGCGGGGCATTCTCGTCAAATCGATGAAACTCCTTCACTCCGCCCACGGCATTCCGCAAAAATTCGGCGGCACCACCGAAGATGCCTGGCGCGTCGAACGACGCGATGAAACCGTCATTGCCGTGCTCGCCGACGGACTCGGGAGCAGTAAGGACGGCGGTGAGGCCGCCCGACGCGCGACGGACATGCTCGTCGATTATTTTCTGACGCGTCCGGCGGCGTGGAGCACACGACGGGCCTTGCGGGAATTTGTCACCCAGATCAGCCGGGTACTTCATCAGGAATCCCAACTGCGTCACGGGTCCGCCGAACTGCTCTGCACCCTGAGCGTCGTTGTCATCGAGGGAAACCAGCTTCAGGGCCTCAACGTGGGCGATTCACCCGTGTTCGTTTACCGGCGGGGAATCCTCACGCAATTGACGCAGAACGACTCCATCGCGGAAAAAGGGTTGGAGCACGTGCTCACGCAGGCAATCGGACTCGCCACCGAGTTCGAACCGCATTGCTGGGAAACCACGCTGGAAAATGGCGATATGGTCCTGCTCTGCTCCGACGGCGTGAGCACCGCGCTTTCACCCGAAAAAATCGCGCAATTGCTGAAAGCCCGTACCGGGGCGCACACCATCGTAACGGCCTCCCGCGATGCAGTTGCAGAAACCCCGGACTTGCACGACGACGCCAGCGCCATCGTCCTGGACATCGCCGAACCGGGTTGGCGCGGCTCCACCAACGGCCGGACAATCGA
>JAYVMJ010000666.1:0-4504 GCA_043759025.1 Verrucomicrobiota bacterium
GACGTCATTCATGGCATCGGCGACATAGAGATTCCCGTTGGCGTCCGACGCGATCCCGACCGGCGTCGAGAAAGTCGCGGTGTTGGCCGGGCCGTTGGCGCTGCCGCGGATTCCGGCATTGCCCGCGAGAGTGGTGACAGCCCCGTTGGTTGCGATGCTGCGGATCGCGGCGTTGGCGGTATCGCCAACAATCAACACGCCGGATGACATTGCGATGAGTCCAGCGGGTTGATTGAAACGCGCCAAGGCTCCGCTGCCGTCAGTGGAACCCGCCGTCCCACTGGCACCCGCGATCAGACTCACCTGTCCCGCCGAATTGATTTTTTGAATCGTAACGGTGTTCGCGTCGGCGACATAAAGATTGCCGGCGCTGTCGGCCGCAATCGCGGTGGGGAAGGGAAAAAATGCCTGGGCGACGCTGAGGGTGGCGGCGCTGCTGGTGGTCGTCGCGCCGCTATTGGTGACAACGTAGCGGTATTGCGCGCCGTTGAGCGAGGAACTCGCGTTGCTGATCGTCAACGTGGCCGTGGCGGCTCCGGCGTAAGTGGGGTCGTTCGCGAGGGCCGTCCACGTTGAACCGTTGTTGGTGGACACCTGCCATTGAATCGAACCGAGCGCGGCCCCGGCTGAGAAGGTCACTGCATGGCCGGCGGTGACAGTTTTCGGCCCCGGTTGCGCTCCAGTGGTTCCATTCACGGTCAACGTCGCCGACCGGGCGGTCATGCCCGCAAAATCCTTGGCCAAAGGTACGGTGCCGGGAGGAAGCGTTACGATGACAGTGTACGTTCCGGCATCGGCCGCCGTGACGTTGGCGAGAGATAGGGTGTCGCTGGTGGCGCCGGAAATCGACGTGCCGTTTTTTTGCCATTGGTAGGTGACGGGTGGCGTCCCGGTGGCGACCACTGAAAAACTAACGGACGAGCCGGAATTCACGCTCTGATCCGCCGGCGGAGTAACGATCGTGGGATACGCGGGCAGACCAGCGCCCTCCAGTAAAATCAGAGTTGCTTCCCGGCTTTTCACGGTGCCAGCCGGATTGGTGACCGTCACCGAGTACGTCCCGACTTCGGCCGGCGTCACACCGGTGAACGAAAGCGTGTCACTGGTCGCACCCGGAATATCGACGCCGTCCTTTTTCCATTGGAACGTGAAGGTATTCGGCGAGCCGGAGGCTTGAACTTGGAAGGCATCGAGCGACGGCTGGTTGCCATGCGTGAGCAGATCGACCGGTTGGGAGATGATTGTTGGAGCAACCAGCGAGCCGGTGATCTTCAGGCTCGCGGTGTTGCTGGTGATGGTGGAGTTGGTGACGGACGGATCGGAAACGATCACGGCATAGTTCCCTGCATCGCCGGGCTGAACCGATTTGATGAGGAGGGAACTGCTGGTGGCGCCGGGGATCGCCACGCCATCCTTCGTCCATTGATAACTGAGATTGGAAGAACCGGTCCCAACGGCGCTAAATGAGGCGTCGTTGCCGCCGGGAACTGTCTGGTTGGCGGGACCGCTCGTGATATTGGGTGTGACGGTAAGGAGAAGAGTTTTGCTGGTGACGGATCCCGCCGAATTCGAAACCACCACCGTGTAGGAACCAGAGTCGGAAGTTGAGACGTTTTCGAGCACACGGCTGTTCGCAAAACGAGGCCAATTTGGATCTGAGCTAAGCGTCGTCAGACTCGTGCCACTGTTGATCGCGATGCCGTTTTTAGACCACTGAAAGGTCGGATCAGGCGAGCCGCTCGCGTACACCACGAGTGTAATGTGATCTCCCGCGAAGGTGGTGGCAATCGTGTTCGATGTTTGGCTAGAGGTCGCAATGAGCGCGTCGGCCACGATCGGGGCAACTTTTACGACAAGGGTCGCAGGATTGCTGGCGATGACGCCGGTGGAATTCGATGCGATCAGATAGTAAACCCCGCTATTGGCCGCGACCGCGCCAGTGAGGGAAAGCGTTGCGCTGGTGGCACCGGGAAGATCGCGCCCGTCTTTGTGCCATTGATAGCTGATGGGCTGACTACCGGTGGCGCTCCCGCTCAGGGTGATCGCATCACCTTCATTGATCGTGCTGCCGGAGGGCTGGCCGTTGAATGCCAACGCCGTGCTGGCGCTGGCGAGCGGAACGGCTTTGCGAATCGTGTTGGTGCCATCGACAAAATAGACGTTCCCGTCGGAGTCAACGGCCAGGCCCGTGTTTTGGGTGGGAATACGAAACGACGGGAATTCAGGCGCTATCGTTCCCCCGGGCGCTTGGAGGGAGGTCGCATGGCCGGAGGAGTCGAATTTCAAGATCGCATCATGAGTGATGAGGAAGACATTTCCGCTACCGTCCACCGCGATCGTCGGGTACGTCAGAGAGCCTGTTGTGTTTTCGTCGAACGAGAGGGAGGAAACCATTCCGGCCGGGTTGATTTTGCGCACGGCTTGGCCGTTGAAATTTCCTTCTGCGATCCAGATATTACCAGACCCGTCAACGACCAGGCTTTCGGGGTCGAGGAACCGCGCCGAGGCGACGGGTCCATCGACGCGGGTGGTGTTCCCGGGACCGGGTATTCCGGCGTAGGTGCTGACCATCCCGCTGGCGGTGATTTGTCGGATGGTCTGGTTGCCTGAGTCGCAAACGAAAATATTTCCGCTGGTGTCGACCGCGACCCCGGTGGGATTTTTGAAACGGGCAGCGGACCCCGGGCCGTCGGCACTGCCGGATTGTCCGGCGGAGCCCGCGAGGGTGGTCACATTGCCCGCAGAATCGATTTTGCGGATGGTGTGATTGGCTTTGTCGGCGACATACAGGTTTCCCGCTCCATCGAGCGCCACGGCTTGGGGAAAACTGAATCGCGCACCGGCACCCTGCCCGTCGGCGCTGCCCGATTGGGACGCGGATCCAGCGACCGTGGTAACAGTGCCATCCTTGGCGACCTTGCGGATGGTGTCAGCGGCCCAATCCGCAACGTAGACATTTCCGGCCGCGTCCAACGCGAGCCCCGCCGGCTGGGTGAACCGGGCGATCAAAGCTGTTCCATCGACCGAACCGTCGTCGGTTTCGCCGGCCAGCGTGGAGACTGAGCCATTTGGAGCGACGAAGCGGATGCTGTTGGTGTTCTGGTCGGAAAAATAGACATTGCCTGAGCTGTTGTCCACCGACAGTCCGACCGGAAAGCCGAGGCTTCCCTGCGGGCCGTCCACGCTGTGGGTGGGCGAGCCGTAGTACGCCGTGGGATAGCCGGCCAGCGGCGTACTGTTTTTGAATAATGTTTGTTTGCCGTCGACGGTGTAAACATGACCGGAACTATCGGCGGTTAAGTCCACGAAAGCACTCTCTCCACCCTGTAGGGCGACCTCCGCTGCTCCTGCTGGGCTGATTTTTACCGCTCCAAAATCTCCCAGGACATTTTCGTTGGAATAAAGGTTGTCCGCCGCATCGATCCCGAGGGATGAGGAATAATTCAAGGTCAATTGGGCAAAAGGAAACGAGACTGGTGCTTCTTGTTTGATAAACGTCGTGACCACGCCCGCCGGCGTGATTTTGCGAATGCTGCCATCTGCCACGTAGAGATTGCCGACGCTATCCACCTCCAAACCGGTTTTTCCATAAATGAAACCAAACCGTGCCGACGCCCCGGTCCCGTCGACGATGCCGCTCTTTCCCGCTGCCCCGGCGAAAGTGGTGACGACCCCGGTGGAAGAAATCTTCCTGATCGTGAAATTGCCTGCATCTGCAACAAATACATTTCCTACCCCGTCGATGGCCACGGCGTTGGGAGAATAAAATAGAGCCGTGGCGCCGACCCCATCGCTGCTGCCGGGAATGCCTGGCAGACCCGCCAAAGTCGTGACCGCGCCCGAGGGTGTGACTTTGCGAATCGTATGGTTGCCGCTGTCCGCGACGTAAATGTTGCCGGCACCGTCCACCGCGGTGCCCGATGGGAAAGAGAAACGCGCTGAAATTCCCGCGCCGTCAACACTCCCGTCATAGACCGCTCCCGCCAAAGTTGTGACGTGGTAAAGAGGGCTCCCGGCCCGCGCCAAACTGCCGGTTGCAACGAGCGAAAGAATGAGAAGCAACTGATACCGCAAGGATGAGCGAAGAGATTTCATGAGGAGGATTTCGGGCGGTATGAACCGTGATGGTTTATGCCGCCCACTCTTTGGACAATTCAGTCTGTGCGAACCGCCATCCGGCGGGCCCGTTTTTATTCCCAGTGGGTTCAATACCCCAAAGCTTGTCGGTGACCTGAGTGGAGCCGAACGGCTTCGGCTTGGATTGGATTGTGGGAGCGAGCTTGCTCGCGACTCGGGATGTGCGGTGTCGCGCGCGAGCTCGCTCGCGCAAAATTTCACGGAATGGCTTTTCGAGAATGCCCCGGAGGTTGCCCCGTGGATCTTCATTTCGCGCCTTGAAAAAAGCCAAACTGGAGCCGCAGCGACCCCGCGACCCAAGTGCAGGAACACTACGGCGTGAGTGTGCCGGCGGCCCGGGTGCGCACGGTGACGCTGCACCACGCCC